>CAYHSM010000006.1:0-20111 GCA_964359325.1 uncultured Candidatus Peribacteria bacterium | reverse complement strand
GTCCGCACATGCAAGAAGATAATTGTAATTGCAGGAAGCCTGAAACCGGCCTGGTAGATGAATTTTTGAAGGATGAACAGATTGATTTTGCGAAGTCTTTTATGCTTGGAGATAGATTTACCGATGTTGAGTTTGGTGAAAATGTCGGAGTTATCGGGCTAAAAATGTTGACGAACTCGCGATTCCCACGAATCACCACCGCTGAAAGGGAAACTAATGAAACAAAAGTGTTTGCTTTGGCAAATTTGGACGGGAACGGCTCATTTAAAATTGATACCGGTATAAAGTTTTTCAATCACATGTTGGAACAATTTTCTAAACATTCTTTAATTGATTTGGTTATAAAAACGCAAGGTGATTTGGATGTCGATGAACATCATGCTGTTGAAGATACTGCTCTTGTCCTGGGTGAAGTAATTAATAAAGCACTTGGAGCAAAGCGTGGAATTAAGCGTTATGGTTTTACTTTGCCCATGGATGATACGTTGGTGGAAGTGGCTGTGGATTTAGGCGGACGAGCATATCTGGTTTTTAATGTTTCGTTTTTGCGTGAGAAGGTTGGAGATTTGCCGACAGAATTGGTTGAGCATTTTTTCAGGTCGCTTGCTGACAGTTTGAGAGCAAATATTCATATCAATGTTTGTTATGGTCGGAATGAACATCACAAAATTGAAGCTATTTTTAAAGCTTTTGCCAAAGCGATGAAAATGGCTTGTGAAATAGACGACCGTCTGGGGGACGTAATACCATCAACTAAAAAAATATTATGATTGGAATAATTGATTATGGCTCAGGTAACTTGAAAAGCGTTACAAATGCCTTGGAAAAAATTGGGCAAAAATTCGTGCTTGTTAATCAACCTGATAAATTAAATGGAGTTGATAAAGTGATTTTACCTGGGGTTGGAGCAGCTGGATATGCGATGTCAGAGTTGGATCAGCGCGGGTTTACTGAAGTTTTGAGAAATTTGAAAATTTCTTTTTTGGGAATATGTTTAGGTATGCAGCTTTTAGCGCAATATTCCGAAGAAGGCGAAGTAAAATGCCTGGGACTTATATCCGGTAAGGTGCAAAAATTCGAAGATACTGCTTTGAAAGTTCCTCAAGTTGGTTGGAATAAAGTTTGTATAGTGAATAAAATGCCACTTTTTGATGGAATTGATGATGAGCAATATTTTTATTTTGTTAATTCTTATTATTTATCTGCTAAAGACAGTTATGTGACTTCCGAAGCTTATTATGGTGTTGAGTTTGCCGCTTCTATTCGATCGGGAAATTTTTATGGAGTTCAATTCCATCCTGAAAAATCATGTGAAGTTGGGCTTAAATTACTCACTAATTTTTGTAATTTATGTTGATTATACCTGCCATTGATATCATTGAAGGGAATTGTGTCAGGCTGACCCAGGGGGATTTTGGTAAGCAGAAGATTTATTCTAAAAATCCACTTGAGGTAGCTAGAAATTTCGTGCTTTCTGGGGCTAAATTTTTGCATATTGTTGATTTGGATGGTGCAAAATCAGGGAACCCGGAAAATCAGGATTTGATTATTGATTTGTGTAAAAAAATTGATGTACCTGTGCAGGTTGGTGGCGGAATTCGTACGCTTAAAACGATTATGGATTATCTGAATGTGGGTGTAAAAAGAGTTATTTTGGGAACGAAAGCTTTTGATGAGGATAGTAATTTTTTAAAAGAGGCTTTGAGGGAATTCGGTACAGATAAAATCGTAGTTGCTTTGGATGTTAAAAATGGCAAATTGATGGTTGATGGCTGGTTGAGAGGCGTTGAGGAGGACCTGGAATATGCTCTTTTACGATTGAAAGTGGTTGGTGTTAAATATTTGCTGGTGACTGATGTAATAAAGGATGGAACGCTCAAGCGGCCGAATTTTGATTTGATCAAGAATGTGTTTGATTTTGGCTTTGAAGTTATCGCGGCCGGTGGAATAAGTTCAGAGGATGATTTGCAGAGTTTGAAAGGAATTTCTCAAGCTGTTGTTTTAGGTAAATCTTTGTATGAAGGTAGGCTGAATTTGGGAGAAATTTTGGCGAAGTATCCTAATTCTGATTTAACCAAGCGCGTAATACCTTGTTTGGATGTTAAGAATGGCAGAGTTGTAAAGGGGGTAAATTTTTTGAATTTGATAGATGCCGGCGATCCGGTTGAGCTGGCCAAAATTTATGCTGCCGAGGGAGCTGACGAACTTGTTTTTTTGGATATTAGTGCCTCGGTTGAGGGAAGGAAGACGATGTGTGCGATCGTAGAGAAAGTAGCCAAGGAAATTTTTATTCCTTTTACGGTTGGTGGAGGAGTACAAAATTTGTCTGATATAAGGTGTTTACTAAATGCCGGAGCCGATAAGGTTGCGATAAATTCCGTTGTTGTTTTAAACCCGCAAATTATCTCTGAAGCTGCAAAACAGTTTGGTTCACAGTGTGTTGTGGTGGCTATGGATGTTAAGAAAGTTGGAAGAAAATGGAAAGTTTTTATTAAAAGCGGGAGTGAAGAAACTGATTTTGAGGGGATTGAATGGGCTAAAATTGTTGAAAAACTTGGGGCAGGTGAAATTTTGCTTACTTCAATGGATAGGGACGGGATGAAGAATGGTTTTGATTTGGAGTTAGTTAAAGCTGTTTCAGAAATTGTAAGAATTCCCGTTATTGCTTCTGGGGGAGCCGGTTGCCTGGAGGATTTTAAAATGGCTTTTGAAAAGGGAAAGGCCGATGCGGTTTTGGCTGCGAGTTTATTTCATTTTGGCGAGATTTCTATAAAAAAACTCAAAAATTTTATGAATTTATCAAATATTCCCACAAGATTATGAATAAAAAACTATATTTGATTCCGACTATAATTCAGGATGAAAAAAATCTGAGAGTTTTGATGTTGGGTTATATGAATAAAGAGGCTTTAGAAAAAACTCTTAAAGATAGAAAAGTTTGGTTTTATAGCCGTTCAAAGCGAAGATTGTGGCAAAAAGGTGAAACTAGTGGCAATTTTTTGCTTGTTAGGGATATTTATTTTGATTGTGATAAAGATGCTCTGCTCATTTTGGTAAAGCCTACAGGACCTGCTTGTCATACCGGTAAAGAAGATTGTTTTGGGATTGGTAATGGTCGGTTTGGGCCGGAAGCTTTTGCTGCTTTATTTGATTTGATTGTTGAAAGAAAAAAGTTGATGCCTGGAAATTCTTATACGACTTCTTTGTTTAAGGAGGGTCTTAATAAGATTTGTGCCAAAATCGGTGAGGAATCCGGGGAGGTTATCAAGGCCGCAACAAAAGAAACCAGGGAGTGCCTTGTTTCGGAGAGTGTGGACTTGATTTATCACTTGTTTGTTTTACTTGCTGATAAAGGGATAAGTCTGGAGGAAATTAGAAAGGAGATTGTGAGGAGGAGGAAGAAATAGGATAAGGAGTTTTGCGTTTAGCAAAACTTTTTGCTTCAGAGACACTTCGTTCGCTTCGCTCACTGCGTGTCTTTGGTGCACCCTACAAGGATCGAACTTGTAACCTTCGGTTCCGAAGACCGACGCTCTATCCAGTTGAGCTAAGGGTGCGTGCTGATTGATAATTTAAAAAGGCGATAGTTTGAGCTATCGCCTTTCATCAATTTCAATTTTTATTTAATTTTTTAGCGCTCCAATATACGATCAGAGGCGCAGCTATGAAAACTGAAGAATAACCGGCGATTACTACTCCAAGAGTTAGAGCCAATACAAAATAAAAGATTGATGCATCGCCAAAAATAAGAATTGCAAACATTGTTAAAACTATAGAAATAGAAGTATTGATAGACCTTGCGAGAGTATCATTTAGCGCTTTGTTGGCTATCTCTTTTACATTGTCTAAAGAGCTGCGTGTCAGTGTTTCTCTGAGACGATCGAAAATAACGATTCTATCGTTTACGGAATAACCAAACAGGGTGAGCATGGCTGTCGCAAATAGTGCGTCCATTTCCACGCCCATAAATTTGCCGAGGACAGCGAAAATACCAATTATGATCACTACATCGTGTATCAAAGTAACAATAGCGCTGGCGCCAAAACGCCATGGACTGATTTCTTTTGGAATTTTGCGGAATGCGATGTAGAGGTAAATTACGATCATTAAGATTGAGATGATGCCTGCAACAATGGCTTTATTTAAAAGAGTTTTGCCAATGGTCGGTCCGATTGTGGTAAAGCGCGTTTCTTGAAATTTTGGTAATTTTCCTTTTAGAATTTTCAATAATTGATCGTGATTTTGAGGCGTTAGATAATTCGTTTTGATGATGAATTGATTTGCCCCCGAGGTTAGAACATTGATTGAGCTTAAGTTTAGTTTTTCTTCGTCAAGGTTTTTGAGATTTTTTTCATCCGCTGTGCTTGGAGGGATATCCATGGCCCCAACTGCAACAACTGTACCTTGAGAATTTTTACTTGCTTCGGCGCCGGCTTCTTTTATTGCCGTTTCAACCTGTTCTTTTGTTATTTGTTCGTCAAATTTAAATGCCAATAATGAACCTCCTTTGAAATCGATTCCCAAATTAAGACCGAAAACGAATATTGCCAGAATTGCTGCGATAAAAGCCGCTCCTGATACACTAAACCAAATTTTACTTTTTCCAATGAAGTCAAAAGATAGGACTTTTGTATTTTCTCTTACTCCCAGCAGTTTCAGATTTTCAGACATTTTTGTGGATGCAAAACCCTGCAAAAGGATTTTGGTTATTGTAATTGCTGTAAACATGGAAACCAAGATACCCGCTGCAAGGTTGAATGCAAAACCGCGGATGATTGAGCTTCCAAAGGAGAAAAGGATTGCACATGTAATTAATGAGGAAAAATTTGAATCTCTGATGGCGCTCCACGCTCTGTCAAAACCCGCATCAATGGCATTATTTAGTGTTTTTCCTTCTTTCAATTCATCTTTTATTCTTTCAAAGATTAATACGTTTGCGTCTACGGCCATACCGAACGAAATTATAAGACCCGCAATACCGGCCAGAGTGAGTACAACGCCGGCTTTCAGGAGAAACGTAAAGAAAATAAATCCAGCGAAAGCAAGGATGAAAGAAAGGAATTTTTCCCAGCCTGAGTCTTTATTGTTGACGATTTTTACAATTAAAATAAAGAATAGGGCTAAGGCGAAGAGGATTGCGATTGCCAAATGTAACTGGGCTTTAATCAGAAAAATTAAAATCGTTCCATAGATTATTAGCGCTGCGCTTGCCACTAAGCCCGGGACGCGATAATAAATTGTCATGAAAACCATAACCAATAAAATTCCAAATAAGCCCGCCCAAAGACTTTTATTTAGAGCTTCGCGTCCGAGAGTCGCGCCCAATGTGTATTCACCGGTCAGGACGATAGGGGCGGGGATAGCGCCCGTATTTAAGTCTCTTGCCAGAGATTTAGCTTCTTCACTTGTGAAATTTCCTGAGATTTGAGCGCTTCCACCGGCGATTTTTTCATTTACTCTTGGATTTGAAATCAATTCTCCTCCTACGAAAATAGCTACAGGCTTGCCCACATTTCTGCCTGTTATTTCTTCGAATAATTTTGCGCCTTCATCATTAAATTGGATGCTGACATAAGGCTGGAAGAAATTATCAACCTGGACATCGGCATGGGTGAAATTTTTTCCGGTTAAGCCCGTTTCTTTCCATTGATCAGGTTTTGTTGAGAATGCGATTGTTTCATATTTATATTTTTTCTCTTTTACATCTTTGTTTACTTTGTCCGCTTTAATTATATGGTATCCTAATTGCGTTTTAACGATGTCGCTTACATCTCCGTCTTTCTCCAGAGCCAAAGCGGTTTTTTCAAAATCGTAAACATATGTTCCGCTGCCATTTACAGGCGTGGTGAGTTTGCCGCCTTTCACTGCGCTGCCTGAGTCATCGGAATATTTTTTTGCAAGTTCCGTGAAATTTTCGCCGGCATCGATTTTCCCTTTAATTTCTTTTGCCAATTCATAAGCTTCGTCTTCATTTCTTGTAATTGTCGCATCAGCTTTTTCAGCGCCTTGATATGCAAGTAAAATGTGGCTGGCATTGACTTCTTTTGTATTTTTAACTTCTTCTTTAATATCGATAAGTTTGATGATGTTTAAGCTTGTGTCTTGGACAGCTTGGCCGGTCGTCTCATCCAGAGTAAAGCTTCCGTTGGATTCCACCAGGCTCGTTGCGACATCTCCTATTTTTAGTTTTATTAGTTGAGCTTTGACATAAGATTGGAGATCGCTTTCAAAGCTATAGTCTGATTTTACGTATTTGACCTTGTCCGGAGCTGCTTGTTGTTCTTCTTGGCCTGTAATTGAGAAATCCGCGCCTTTTTTGATTTTATCCAAAGCGGCTTGCGCTTTTTGTTGAATTTTTTCTTTTTCTTGAGGATCCAGCTCGGTTTTTTGTTCTTTAAATTCAAGCTGAATGGTTTTACCCACTGCCGTTTTTGCTTTTTCAAGACTGACTATTTTTTTCTCGTCATCAGTCAGGTTTTCCAAGATTTTATCTTTTTCCAAATATGTCTCTACATCTATCTGGTCGATTGTTCCGATTTCCGCCAATTCAACTATAATGTGCGCTTCATCAGCTACCGTTGAATTGTAAATGTTCGGTTCAGCCACACCAAGACGATTGACGCGTTTTTCGATTACAGTCTGTACGCCGTCAATTATACTTGCTTGATCTTTTTCAGGTACGGTGCGCAGGTCGATTTTGTAATCCAATTGTGAACCGCCCTGCAGATCCAGTCCGAGATTTATTTTGGCTTTTTGAATGGATTCAGGAGTGAATGGGAGAATTTTTTGTTGTATGCTCCCGGGCAGATCAAAGAAACCTAGGAATAATGTTACGACTAGAATGGCCAGCAGTTTCCAGGAGAGATATTTTTTCATGGGATTGGGATTAATTGTTAGAGATTTTGGGGATTAGACACTTCGCTTCGCTGTGTGTCTGTTATAGGAAAAATTATTTTGGTGAATTTTTTTATCCGATTTTTCATCATTTCCTTTGCCTTTTCTGCCATAGTCGTCATGTAATTTTACCACGTCATCAAGTTCAGTTGTTGATACTTCAAACACCTCGCTATCCTGTATGGCCTCTAAGCGGTGGATAGTATATGGATGGATGTCAATTTTGTCACCAGCTTTTAAAATTTTCTCTTGCAGGGTTGCCTTGTCTGTGCCGTAAGTAAGTTTCACTTTACCTTTATATATGTACTGGGTTTCCTCTTTTTTTTCGTGATATTGGAGGCTATATCTGTGGCCTTTTTTGATTTTGAGAATTTTGCCTGCGTATTTATCCGTATGCGCAAACCATATTTCGCTGCCCCAAGGTTTGAGTTTGATCATGATTAAAGTTCAATTTTTTTGTCCTGACAATTTTAGTCGAAAATGTTTTTTTTTGGAAGGGATTGTTTATTTGTTTATTTTTAGGTCTTTGACTCTTTTGCTGTCTTCTTTGTTGCAGACTAAAAGTCCGTTTGGGTTGTCGATTATTATTGTGTTTTCAAGTCCGATCCCTGCGACAGGTTCGTTATTGTCCGCATAAATCAGGCATCCTGAGCACCCGATGAGCTTTGTTTCGCCGCGCGTGATGTTTTGTTCAGGAGATTTTGAGAGTTCTTCCCAAATGGCTTTGAAACTGCCTATGTCAGACCATCCCAGGTCTGCTTTTAAAATTCTTACATTTGCCGGATCGATTTTTTCCATAATCGCGTAGTCGAGGGAGTTTTTGTCGAGAGTGGCGTATAGGTTGGCGGTTTCTTGCGTGATGTTTCCGTTTTGGTCCATCATTTTTTGCAATTTTTCGTATGTGTCAGGTTGGAATTTTTTGTAATATTCCAGGATTGTACACGCTTTCCAGACATATAGGCCCGTATTCCAAAGATGATTTCCGTCTGTTATGAATTTTTTGGCGGTTTCAAGGTCAGGTTTTTCTTTGAATTCTTTTAAGGAATATATCGGCGTGTCGTCTATTGTTTCGACGACCGGTCCGATTTCCACATAGCCATAATTGATATTTGGATCGATTGCCTCGACTTCTATGATGTTGAGAGTGTTTTTTTCTTGCGCGAGTTTCTCCGCAGTCTTAAGTTTATTTTGAAATTCCTGTTTGTTTTTTATCAAATGGTCAGCGTATATGACAGCCATGACTTCCCCCGGATGGCGTTTGTCGATAATTGTGGCTGCGAAACCGATGCATGAGGCTGTATCGCGCAGAGCAGGTTCTATTATCAGGTTTTTTTCGCTGATTTGAGGGCAGAGTTCGCGGACCAGGTTGAGATGTTTTTCATTGATTGCAATATAAATGTCTGCAGGATTTAGAAAATCCAGTCTTGAAATTGTTTCTTCCAGCATGGTTTTATCCGAAACCAGTTTTTGGAATTGTTTTGGTTTTTCCGGTGTTGAGAGTGGCCAAAGCCTGGTGCCGCCGCCACCTGCGAGGATTACTGCTTTCATGGAGGAGATTTTAGCAGGTGATTGGACTTTCAGCTAATTAATATTTGATTTTTTTATTCGTTTTAAGTATACTTAAAATGTTTTGATTTTCCTATTAGCGTTTCAATTATGATTAAAACTTATATTGAAAGAAAGATTTACACGGAAAAGGTTAGGCCTTTCATGAACAAGGATATTATTAAGGTTTTTGTAGGGCAAAGGAGAGTTGGTAAAAGTTATCTTTTATTTCAGATAATGGATTTGATTAAAAATGATTTTGGCAGGGATTCTAATATTATATATATAAATAAAGAAGCTAATGAATTTGAAAATGTTAAAAACCATACGGATTTGTTGGATTTTGTAAAAGCAAATACTAAAAAGGGTAAAAAAAATGCTCTTTTTATAGATGAAATCCAGGATATTAAAGAATTTGAAAAAGCTTTAAGAAGCTTACAGTCCAGTGGTAATTATGATATTTATTGTACCGGGAGTAATGCTAATTTGTTATCCGGTGAATTGGCAACTTATTTAAGCGGTCGGCATATTGAAATCGAGGTTTTTGGTTTGTCTTATAATGAATTTTTGCTTTTTCACAAATTGCAGAAAAATAAAGAATCTTTATTGAAATATATAAAATATGGCGGATTACCTTATTTGATTCATTTGTCTTTGGAAGACGACACTGTTTATGAGTATTTGAAGAATATTTATAATACAATTTTGCTTAAAGACGTTGTCAGCCGTTATAAGATCAGGAATGTTTATTTTTTGGATAAACTTGTTAGGTATCTTGCTGATAATGTCGGGAGTTTAGTATCCGCAAAGAAAATCAGTGATTTTCTTAAATCGCAGAAATCGCCAATATCTCCAAGCGTAGTCTTGGATTATCTTTCTTTTTTGGTTTCAACGTTTTTATTTTTTAAAGTGTCCCGTTTTGAAATTAACGGGAAGAAAATTTTTGAAGTGAATGAAAAATATTACTTTGAAGACTTGGGAGTGAGGCATTCCCTTATTGGATATCGTCAGATTGACATAAATAAAATATTGGAAAATTTGGTTTTTCTTCATCTTAAAAGATTAGGATATAACGTGAGTGTTGGGCGGTTGGGTGTTAAAGAGGTGGATTTTGTTGGAGAGAAAAATGGAGTCAGATTATATATACAGGTTGCTTATCTGTTAAATAGCAAGGCTGTTAGTAAGCGTGAGTTTGGCAATTTGCTTGATATTCCTGATAATTATAGAAAAATTGTTGTTTCTATGGATGAAATGGCGGAAGGTCAATATAAAGGGGTTGAACATATTAATATAATAGATTTTTTATGTATAAACTCGTTTTAATCCGGCACGGGGAGAGCATCTGGAATAAGGAAAATAGATTTACCGGTTGGACGGATGTGGATTTGAGCGAGAAGGGGATTGAGGAGGCGCATGAGGCCGGGCGCGTGCTAAAAAAGGACGGTTATAGCTTTGATATTGTTTTTACTTCGGTTTTGAAGCGGGCGATTCGCACGATGGAGATTACTTTGGATGAATTGGGAATGCGGGATTTGCCCATTAAATATTCCTGGAGGCTTAATGAGCGTCATTATGGCGCTTTGCAGGGGTTAAATAAGACTGAAACTGCTGAGAAATATGGAGAAGAGCAGGTTAAAATTTGGCGCCGCAGTTACGATGTGCGGCCGCCGGCTTTGACAAAAGATGATCCGCGTTATCCCGGGAATGATCCTTTGTATGGAAGTGGCAACTTTGTCGCCTGTCCTTTGACAGAATGTTTGAAAGATACGGTTGAGAGGTTTTTGCCTTATTGGGAGAGTGAGATTGTTCCGGCAGTGCGTGGCGGCAAGAAAGTTTTGATTGTTGCGCATGGGAATAGTTTGAGAGCTTTGGTAAAGCATCTTGATAATTTGTCAGATCAGGATGTTGTTGAATTGAATATTCCGACAGGTATTCCTTTGATTTATGAATTGGATGAGAATTTGAAGCCGATTCGCCATTATTATTTAGGAGATCAGGAAAAAATTGCGGCTGCTGTAGCGGAAGTTAAGAATCAAGCGGTAAAAAAGTAAATTTCGGGTTATTCATGGTTGGTGGGTGGCGATTAATGATTGGTGTTTTGATCGTTGGTCCGTTCCCCACGCCTGACGGCTCCCTCCAGTGGCGGGTAGTAACGGGCAGGCGGGAACTTTAACCTGATGTTGGCTTGGACGAGGAGAATTTCGTTCCCGGGAACGGAATTGCTTTTGAACTTTGCAGGACATGCCTGTCTGCGGGCCACGCCTGAGGCGGGTGCGACGGGCGCGATGGGTGCGACGTGGAGTGGGATTGAAAATGGCTGCGCCATTTTTGCTTGACGTGGGTTTTGGTTGGATGTGATTTATGTTTGGGGGTGGTTTGCGGCTGAGATTTTTGGATTTTCGAGAATTTTGCGGAAAGTTTGTGAACGGAGGGTTTGCGGGGGCGTTTTTGACGTTACGTTCGTGATTTTTGATGACGTTCGGATATTGGCGAAAATTGCCCACTAAAAATGTGTTATTTTAGCATTTGTAAGCCATTTCTTGATTGTATTTTTATGGAAAATTTGATATTATTTCGGTGTTAAAAAATAGGTCTCTGCACATAGATTTATTTGCGTTAGTACTTGGTCAATTTTCATAGGTTTTGCAGAGAAAAATATTACGTTTGGGATTGGAGTAAAACCTGACTTTTTTATTTTTCTAATTTAAAAAAAACCTATGGACCTTCACCAACGCTTCGTACAATTGGGCATTCAAAGAAAAAATCTAACCAGACAACTACAGGCTTTACTTCCTGAAATTTTCAAACAGGAAATTTTCAAAAAACACGGATGCGCAACCATCTTTGAATATGCCTGGAAGTTTGCGGGTTTTTCAAAAAATCTGGTTGAGAAAATTATACGAACTTCCAAACATCTGGAGAATAAGCCGTGTTTAATGAGATTGATTGAAAAAGAGGGGGTTCATAAGGTGGCCATGGTGGCAACTTTGGCGACTCCCGAAACTGACAAAATTTTTGCTGAACATGTGAAAAACATGAGCAAACCAGCACTTTTTGAGTACGCGAAGGAGATTAGGAGAAATGGGGAGCTGGCGTCGGGATGTGACTTGGGATTGTTTGGAGCTGAGATTGGCGGATCGGTATCGGACGGATCAGCGTCAGCCATGGCAGCATCAGACGCACCAGTCGCATCTCCTTGCCGCGCTGTTCCTGCAAAAATCAAAATCGAACTGGATGACGAAATGCAAATCATCTTTCTGCAACTTAAAAAAAATTTACAAAAAGAATTTAAACGAGATTTTTCGAACAAAGAGGCGCTGAAAATTATGCTTAAAAAAATGGTTAACGCAAACGAAAAAGTTGCCGAGACAAAGTCCGTTCCCGGGAACGGACTTTCGATAATGTTGACTCAAGAAAATAAAATAACTCGTTATATTCACGTCAACCAAAAACGCGAAATGTTAGAGCAGCAAAAATGTTCATATCCGGGCTGCAACAAACCCCAAATGATCATCCATCACCGAGACCGATTCTCCACAAGCCAAAGCCATGATTCCATAATCCCGCTTTGCAAAGAACATCATGAATTCGCACACAATGGCTTGATCAAAAACGAAACGGGAGATCCGCAGGATTGGAAACTGAATTTGAAACCCGAACTTAATTTTGTTGATAAATTGGTTTTGAAATACCGTAAAATTTAAACCAGAAGCTGAAAAATATGCTTACTTATATTATTTTTCGTGTTGCTGACTTGACATTTGGGGGGGGGTATGGTGTAAGATATATCTGTGATCATATTTTTTATTTAATCAAAAACAAAAATGCAAAAACAAACAAAGGTACTTTTAGCCATTATCGCTGCGGTGGCTATTTTGGGCGTAGCAGTTTTCTATAGCGGGGGAGGTTTACAGGGTAAGATTAAATTAAGTTCTAAAGGCAAATTACAGGTTATGGTTGATGTTGAAACGCCCTCTGAAGATATTGTAGTTGCTGGAACGGTTGATAAATTGGTTTCAGTATTTAAGGCGACGGCTTCCGGTGATGAAGGTTTTGAGATTAAAAAATTAACCGTTATTAATAGATACGATAATGTTAAGGGGGATACTGATAATAATATTAAAACCGTACGTTTAACTTATACTAATTCTTCGAACGCAACTGTATCCAAAGAGGGAGTATTGCTTAACGGTTCTGTCAGTTTTAGTGGTTTAAATGTAATTGTTCCTAAAAACGAAAATGCAAAGATCAATATTAGTGCTGATTTTAATACTATTCCCGGCGTAGCGACATCGGGTGAAATGGTTGCTCTTAGCATAGATGGTTTTACTGCTAGAGGTTTACAGAGTGGAGCTGTATTTCCAGGGCATGTGGTTAATGGTTTGAAATATGTTAATTGGATGCATGTTTATGGAAGCAAGCCTACGTTAGTTTTAAACGCAAATTCTCCGTCCGGTTCTCACTCTGCTAGTCCCAATGATAAAGTTTTTGTTTTTGATGTAGTGGCTGATGCCAATGGTGGACTGGTCGTTGAAAGAGTTTTAATAAAAATGATGTCTGATGGGAGTTTTAATACTAATGCTTCTATTAAAGCAATATTACAGGATGAGACTGGTAATATTGTCCCAATAACAAATCCTGCTAAAGTTAAGGTTCTTGATGATTCTAATGCCGGTGTAGAACTTATAATTCAATTTGAATTGTCAAAAGGGGAAACAAGGACTTTGTCTCTTGTGTTGGATACCGCAGCACTTATGAATAATCAAGCTGTGGTTGATGATCTGTTTTTAGCTACCATTAATTATGGTACTTCTTCAAAAGGTTTAGTTACTCCCGGTGGTTTTGACTGGGAAGATTCTACTGATACTGATGCGAAGTGGGTAGGAGCTCAGAAAAAAACTAATTTACAGGGTAATATTTTAAAGTATTAATAGTTTAAAATTTATAGCTTTTAAAGCCCTGCCAAATTTGGTGGGGCTTTTTTAAACCAGCAACCCATTAAAATACCATTCCAAAATCCTTTCTCCCCAGAAAATCACTAGTAAGGTTCCAAAAATTAAAAAGGGGCCGAATGGGATTTGTGATTTGCGGTGGATTTTTTTGCTTGCCAATAAAAATAGACTCAATAACCCGCCGACCAAATAGGCTATTACTAAAGTCAGTAAGCCTTTTTCCCAGCCCAATAAAATTCCCATCAAAGCACCGAGCCTTAGATCTCCGCCGCCAATCCATGTTCCGCGCGATAGTACAAATTGCAGTAAAAAGAATACAAAAATGCTTGCGCCGCCAAGGAGCATATTCAAAGGCGTTGGTATTCCAAAAATCAAGCCTCCGATTATTGCGATTGTGATTGCCGGCAACGAGAGCTCATCCGGGATTTCTTTATGAAGCAAGTCGTAGAAAAATATTCCGATTAACAAACTGAATTCAATCAAATAAAAAGTCAGTTTTTCCAAAATTTCCCAGTTGACGCTGTAGTCCAGGATTTGCGGATTAGTGATTGATGGCACGCTTTCTATGAAATTCCAATTCAAAAAGCTTATCAGGAATAATGCGCCTGTAAGTAGCTCCAACATGAGGTAATGCACTGAGATTTTTTTGTTGCAGTATGCGCATTTTCCTCGCAAAAACAGCCAGCTCAAGATCGGAATCAAATGCTGCCATTTGATCTTTTTTTTGCATGAAGGGCACATTGAGCGGCCAAGTAGTGCTCCTTTTTGGTTATTTGCCATGCGATATACAACTACGCTTAGAAAGCTGCCAATGGCAGCGCCAAGGATAAATATGATGCTTGCAGCGAGAAGTTCCATGGGATTAAGGATTATAGGATAATTATGGTGAATTTGGCGCGCTTACATTAACTTGATATTTTCGTAATTCTTTTTCAGTCAATTTGTTGTACCTGATTGCAGCTATGTTGCCGATAGGATTGCCGCTGCCCATGGTATAAGCCTCTTTATAATATTTTTTCGCTTTTTTATCGTTTCCTTTTAATAAATAAAGATCGCCCAGTTTTAAGTCTATTTGATCTTTTGGCTCATAGCCGTATTTATCCGCTTGTTCGACAAAATATATTGCTTTATCAATATCGTTTTTGGCAAAGTACGCGAGACCTAAAAAGAATAATGTTTCAGGTTTTTCAGCCGTGAGGGCTTTGGCTTGCAGGAGCGCGTCAATCGCATCAGCAGGCTTATTTATATTCAAATACGAATACCCCAAAACAATCCAAGCGTCGCGGTAATTATTTTTCGTGTTTAAAATTGCGAAGAGCAGGGGAATGGCGGTTTGATATTCCTGAACGTCAACCAAAGTTTTTGCCAAAAGTAATTCCAAAAAGACTTTGTCCGATTCTTTGTAATAAGAAAATGTCGTGTATGCTTCCAGGAATTTTTTTGTATTTTTCGTGAGTTTTGTGTCAGGCTCAGGCGGATCGCTTTTTGCGATTTCCTCAAATATTTTTTTTGCGTTATCGAGTTCTTTATATAGAATTAAAATAATTCCTTTGTAGTATTTGACGCGATTGTCGTTTTGATCGAGCGCCCAAATTATGTCTTTTGCTTTTTCGATTTCGCGGGCGGCAAGGTCGCTTTTGGCAATGTAAATTTTTAGATCCGTTGATTTCGGATTAAGATTTGAAGCCGATGTAAAAATTTCTTTTGCTTTGTCCGGTTGGTTGTTTTTTAAGTACGCTTCACCCAAAAGCGCGAGTGTCCCAACGGAATCCGGATCCAATTCCAAAGCTTGCAGATAATTATCGATGGCTTTATCAAAATATTCTTTTTCCAAATAGTTATCAGCCAGTTTGAGGTATTCGTTTACGGTTTTTGAGGATTGGGATCTTGGGATGGGAAGGGGAACGGAACCCGCCTGCGGCGGGTTTGTTGTTTCTGTGACTTCAGTGTTTTTTGTGATTTCTTTCGGTTGTTCCGCCTTTGGTTTAAATTTATTAATAGCGATGAATATCGCACCGCCCAATATTATTATCCAGAGAATTGTTAAGAATTTTTTCATAGATTTATTTATTGAACGCTTATCGCTTGTTTTAAAGCTAAGGAATTTGCCAGGCAGATGGCTATGGCTATTGCATCAGCCGCATCATCAGGTCTTGGCGCGTTTTTAAGTCCCAAAATTATTTTCACCATTTGTTGGACCATTTTTTTATCGGCTTTGCCATAGCCGCAAATGGCGGATTTGACTTCTAGGGGAGTGAATTCGTTAATTTCAACTTCGTGATGCCCGAGAGTTTGAATAATTACTCCTCGCGCTTCAGATACAATCATTGCGGTTTTTATATTATTTTGAAAGAATAATTTTTCTATGGCAGAGAATTGCGGCTTCCATTTTTTTATCAGAGTTTGTAAATCTTCCGCCAGTTGTTCCAGCCGTACGTTGCTTGGCAGTCCGGATTTTGTTTTAATGCAGCCATAATCAAGCAGTCGGATTTCGCCGTTTACATTTTCCAAAATGCTGTAGCCGGTAGTTGCGATTCCGGGATCAATGCCGATAATTCTCATATTTTAATATTTGAAATTAATTTTTCTTTACTGCCTGCGTTACAAATTATTACGATTTTATCACCTTTTTTGACTGCTCGTTGTTTTTTGAGAAATTGTATAATCACACCTATTTTGTCACGATCCGCAGCTGATACTTTAAAAGTAAAAATTTCATTTAGACCCCAAACGAGAGTTAATTGTCTGGCGATTTTTTCGGATTCCGTGATTGTTATTATCGGCACGTATATGCGATGTTTGGCAACTTCGCGGGCGCTATATCCGGTTGATGTGTAAACGACAAGATAGTTTGCATTTGTGTTGACGCTGAGTTCGCAAGCGTTATGGCAATGAGGATTACAAGTAATTTCATCGCGATGGCTAACTGAAATATTTTTGAATAATTTCGGATATTTTTGAATTTCTTTTTCGACTGCGCTTGAAACTTTGCTTAAAGTTGCGGCTGCGCGTGCCGGATATTTGCCTATTGCTGATTCATTTGAAAGCATGATCGCGTCCGTGTGATCCAGCACTGCATTTGCAGCGTCGGAAATTTCCGCGCGCGTGGCGCGAGGGCTTACCACCATTGATAATAAAACTTCCGTGGCTGTGATTACCGGTTTTGCGTGTTGATTTGAGAGTGCGATGATGCGTTTTTGAATTAAAGGGACTTGTTCCGCAGGGACATCGATTCCGAGATCTCCGCGAGCAACCATTGCGCCGTCTGCCGCCTGGATTATTGACTCGAGATTATCTACTGCGGCTTTCAGTTCGATTTTTGCGATAATTTTTGGATTTTCGCTGCCAATCAGTTTGCGCAAATCCTCGATGTCTTTTGCTGATTTTACAAACGAAAGAGCTACATAATCCACATTATTTTTGAGTCCGAATATAAGGTCTTTTTTGTCTTTTTCAGTAATTGTTTGAATGTTTTCTGTTGCGCTCGGCAAATGAACTCCGGCACGGCTTCTTATCATTCCGCCACATTTTACAGAGCATCGGACTTGCTCTTTATTAATGATTGAAAGAATTTTTATTTCAATAAGGCCGTCGTTAAAAAAGATCGTGTCGTTTTTTTTGAGTCCTTTTGTGAAATTTTTAAATTGGATTGGAATGGTTATAGTCTTGCCGGTTTGTTTTGCTGTAGTTTTTTTTGAGGTTAAAATGAAAACATCGCCTTTTTTTATTTCGATTCCTCCTTGCGGCAATATTCCCAAGCGGATTTTCGGGCCTTGCAGATCTTGCAAAATGCCGATTCGTTTTCCTGTTAATTTTTCAACTTCGCGAATGTTGTTTATTAATTCTTGATGAGTTTTGTAGTCGCCATGCGAGAAATTTAAGCGAGCCACATTCATACCCGCTTGAACCAACTTGGTAAGCTCTGTGATTGAATTACTTGAAGGGCCGAGAGTGCAGACGATCTTGGTATTTTTTGTGTACATGAGGATGAGGAGAGTGAAGGAGATTTCACGGAAGATTATAACAGAAATCGAGTAAGCGAAGAAAGTGTTAGCGCTTTTTAAATGATTTTCTTGAAGTATTTGACTCCGGGGATCCCCTTGAAATCCTCATCCTGCGTCCAGACAGTGGCGTTATATTCTTGGGCAGTAGCGAGGATAATACTGTCAGCCATAGGTAAATTGAATTTGATGCTAAGCTTTGCTGCTTTCAAGGAAAGGCCGAGATTTAATTCAATTATTTTGCCAAGCTTCATGTGCGCTATTATCTCTATGGCATTTTTTCTGTTTTTTCTTTGTAAGATTTTCTTGAAAACCTTATAGATTGTAATTGTTGGGATGATTAGATTTTTTGTATTTTCAATGACTTTCGCGAAATTATCGGCATTTTTTGTTCCGACAAAATATTCCAGCCAAGCTGAAGAATCTACTACATTATTCATAATAGGCGATCTTTTTCACGTGTGATTTTTGTATCCATTCCTTTCAATGAGCCACGCAGTGATTTAAGCGATTTAATCGGAATAAATTCTATAATGTCGTCATAGACTATTACTTCCATTTTTGAACCCGTGTTTAATTTCAGTTCCTCCCTGACGTTCTTTGGGATCACTACTTGGAATTTGGGTGATACTGTGACTGTTGTCATACGGTTTTGTTATCGATATCCTTACGGTAAAACTATACCTTGATCGATGGAAAATAGCAATAGTATTTTGCTTTATTGATAGCATTCATTATACGTGCTAAATTACTTCCATGATTATAGGATTAACCGGTTCAATGGGCTGTGGTAAGGGCGAAATAGTGAATATTCTGCAAAAAAAAGGTTTTGAATATATAACTTTATCGTCCATGGTTCGTGAAGAAGCCAGGCGACGAGGCATTCCGGAGGAAAGAGAAAAATTGATGGAAGTTGGGAATTCCATGCGTGCTACCGGTGGGGCCGGGATTTTGTCAAAAAAAGCGCTGCAAAAGATTAAGGCTTCCGGACATGATAAATGGGTGGTTGATGGGATTCGCAATCCTGCTGAGATTGATGAATTGAAATCAAGCGGCAATGCGTATATTGTTGGAGTAAGTGCAGATAGAAATTTGCTGGTAGAGAGGATTGTAAAACGCGCGAGAGAAAGCGATTCCAAGACTCGTGAAGACATTCTGAAAAAAATTGAGAGAGAATGGGGGAAGGATGAGCCACCGGACGGTCAGCAAGTTGGCAAATGTATGGAAAAGGCAGATCATGTGATAGAAAATAACGGAACGCTTGATGACTTGAGTAAAAATTTTTTAGCTTATTTCCAACAATTATGAAAAAAAAGTTTAATGATGGCCACGCCAGAGGGCGGGCAGGCCGACCTTCCAAGGATCAATATTATCTTGATCTTGCCAAAACTGTTTGCAGCAGAGGCACTTGCACAAAAGTTGAAATTGGAGCTGTGATTATAAAAGACGATCAGGTTGTGGCTACAGGATATGTGGGTGCGCCGCGTGGGACCAAGAGTTCACTCGCGCATGGTTTTTGTTTGCGAAAACGTCTTGGAATTCCATCAGGGCATAGATATGAAATGTGCAGGTCTGTGCATGCCGAGCAGAATGCCATTATTAATGCCGCGAGGGCAGGTGTGAGTTTGCTTGGCGGAGATATGTATATTTACGGATGGAGTAAAGATTTGGGGGAAGTGATTGACGCGTTTCCATGTTTTATATGTAAAAAGATGTTGATAAATTGCGAGTTTAAAAGGGTTATTTGTTCGCTTAAAAATGGGAAATTTAAAATTTTTGATGTTGATGATTGGGTTGACGAATGGGCTAAAAACGATATCGTTGACGATAAATTCCAATATGGCAGCCCGCCGCAGGCGGGCCTATCAAAATAAACTGTCCCGCTTAGCGGGACACCTTATCCTAATTCTATATAAATCCTATGGCTGAAAAAATTTTCTTAAAAAATGTTGGTGAATATGTTGGCAAAGAGGTTACAGTGCAGGGCTGGATGTTTAATAAACGCGGCAGCGGCAAAATTTATTTTTTGGAATTGAGGGATGGAACCGGAGTGACGCAGGGGATAGTTGTCGCGAGCGCTACAAGTCCCGAAGTTTTTAAAAAAGCCGAGGAATTGACAATGGAGTCGTCTGTGCGCGTGACAGGAGAGGTTACCAAGCATCCGAAATTTGAGAATGTTTTTGAATTACAGGTTAAAGATATCGAAATTATTCAGCTCGTTAAGGAAGATTATCCGATTTCCAAAAAGGAGCACGGGCCGGATTTTTTGCTTCACAACAGGCATCTTTGGTTGAGATCTCCTGTCCAGCGCGCGATTCAGGTTGTGCGCAATACGATTATCAACGGGATGTATGAATATTTGAATAAAAATGGATTTATAAAAATCGATTCGCCGATTTTGACTCCGAATGCTTGTGAGGGGACGACAGAACTTTTTGAGATTGATTATTTTGAGGAAGGCAAGGCTTATCTTGCGCAGTCAGGGCAATTGTATATTGAGGCTGCGATTTTTTCAGTTGGGAGGTGTTTTGATTTCGGGCCGGTTTTTAGGGCGGAAAAGTCCAAGACTCGCAGGCATTTGACGGAATTTTGGATGATGGACGCTGAGGCGGCTTTTGTTGATCACGAGGAGAATATGAAAATTAAGGAAGGTTTGGTTGAATTTGTTGTGAAAAAAGTTTTGAATGAAAATTTGGCTGAATTTGCTGTGCTCGAGAGA
>CAYHSM010000005.1:0-20628 GCA_964359325.1 uncultured Candidatus Peribacteria bacterium | reverse complement strand
CATAAATATCCGTGCCGTAATACCCGCAATCCTGCGAAACCAAAATTATTTCTTTTATACCCAGACCTACGAGCTGTTTAATTTCTTCCAAAATATCTTCCATGCGACGACTGCGAAAGCGTCCTTTCAAATAAGGTATCAAGCAATATGTGCAGCGATTATCGCAGCCTTCCGCGATTTTTACATAGGCGTAACTTTTTGGGGTCAGCAAACTTTTACCGTTCAGGCGTTCAAAACTAAATGGCTCCGGAGAAACCGCGTAGACTTTTTCCCCGCGAAGGACGCGATGGAAAATATTTTTGATGTTGTGATAATTTGTTCCGCTTACGATGTCTGCAATTTGAGGGTATTCTCCAAAAATATCCTCTTTTATTAAACCAACCATACAGCCGAGAACTATCACTTTTTTGTTGCTGAGATTTTTAAGATTTTCATAAACCTCATCACGCGCGGATTTCAAAAATCCGCACGTGTTAAGGAAAATAATGTCGCTGTCTTTCGGGCTTGATACCCGGACATTGTCGAGTTCAGCTAAAACCGCCTCCATGTCTGCGAGGTTTTTGGAACAGCCGAGTGAGATGATGCCTACCGGGATTGACGTAGGGGTATTTGTATTGAATTTCGCTTTCATGCCGCTCATCTTGCCATTATTTCAAGTTGTTGTCACCTTATTCTAAAGTTTTTATTGGGCCTCTATTTCCTTTTATTTCACTTCTGCGTTTTTTGAGTTCGAGCATTTTTTCTTTGGCGCGGCGAGAACGTTTTTGTTTTTGCTTACGAAGTTTAAAGATTTTTTTTGCTCGATCCGACTCTATGCCTTTGATTTTTTCTTCAATTTTTAGAATTAAAAGTTTATAAGCTGAAATCCTGTTCTTGGATTGTTCGCGATGTTTTTGGCATCTAACCTCTATGCCCGTTGGCTGGTGGCGGAGCAAAACACAGCTTGAAGTTTTGTTTATTTTTTGGCCGCCACTACCGCTACCACGCACGAAATATTCCACAATATCTTCAGGCCGGACTTGAAGCTCTTGGGCTTTTTGGAGGAAATATTCGGGAAGGTCGATTGGGAAATTCATAATGCTATTTATTTTATTTGTAAATTTCTTTTCTGTCTCCAATTTTAACAATAATAAATTCGAGATATTTTTTTTCTTGAACAATAAGTTTAAGTATCAATCTATAACTGCCGACCCTCATGCGATGAGTTGTTGATTTGGAGTCTTTCATTAAGACTAAAACAGAAAAAACGTCGGGATGATTTTTAAAATATTTTAATTTATCAGTTATTCTTGACTGAATGTTTTTTTCTAATTTTAAAAATTGCTGCTTGGCCCGTGTTGTAAATTTGAATATAATCATGGTTTATATTACTAAATCGCTCTCTCCGGAATTAAGAGATTCCTCAAATTCTTTTTCAAGTTTATCTTTGTTTAAAGCTATTTCATAATCTTCCAGGTAGTCGTCTACGAATTTGTCGCATCCGTCGTAATATGGAAGAATTATCATTCTCCCTTCGCCGCGATTGGTGACAATGTAGCTTTTTCTTTCTATGGACGCACTGATTTCTCCAATTTTTTGTTGAAGCTGGGTTGTTGTAATTATAGTAGACATATATGCTTGGTCATTGGTTATGTTATACGTTCTACTATATAGGTTAGCATATATTGTCATTAGTTGCCAATTAAAAATTTCTTTGTTGCCTCGAGGATAGCAGGCAAAGTTAAAATTTTCTTAAAATCTGAAGGGGATGGGCTTGCGGACTAAGGATAATGTGTTTTTGCTTATGCAAAAACTTTTTTTTGTAGGCCCGCCTGAGGCGGGCTGTTACCACCAGACCTTTTTGAGCTTCAAGAGGTAAGCGGTGAAATTCATCAGAAAATGCAAAAAGGGCGTAATGATCAAAATTGCCAGGATGTTTTCCAGTGGCGGGATATAAAAAGGCGCGAGAAAAATGAGCGCAAAAACAACAAAATCCAACTGATCAAAAGGAATCCACGGCTGCCCCGGGCCGATGCCTATGCGACGTTTAATAAATGACTTCAAAGTGTCGCCGACTATAGCGCCTATGCCAAAAGCAAAAGCATAAAGGAAAATGTTGATGTTTTGATAATCGAGAAAAGTGAAGGACTTAATTATTCCTTGTTTTTGAAGATAAAATTGCAGATATAAAATCAATAAGGCCCCGAGATAGCCCGTATAGAAGCCGCGCCAGGTTTTGTGTGAGCCAAAAAGTTTTACGCTAATCGGCTTGCCGCCAAACGGTACCCATTTGAATAAAACCGGGCACATATTGGCAAAATATGAAGGGAGAATAAGGTAGATTGAGGAGATGATAAGACTGAGCATTTTGGGGAGGCTAGGTTTTAATTAGCAATGGAATGATCAATGGGCGGTGTCCAATTTTTGAATGAGTATATTTATCGGTCAGTATTTTTGTGGCTTCAACAATTAAAGATTACCATTTACTTGTTTATCTTTTCAAGCTGTAGGCCCTATAATTTTCTTTAACTTCCTGTTTGATTCTGGATAATTCTGCTTGGGACATCGTGTTTTGGTTAGGTTATGCGATTTAACTCTACCACGGTGTCTTAAATGTTTGTGTATCTTATAGAATTCACCGGATACCTATTGACATCTTGGGCCAAATCTGTTATAAGTGACCCTGGTTAGATTATGGGCGTTTTGCTAGAAAGAAGGTATTATTTTGAATAACAAGATTGATTATATTCTTTTAAAATTTCTATGGCTAAAGGGCTTGAGGTAGGCGGTGATAGTTATATTGGAAACTGGAGTCGATCCGGAGAAGATGACATGGGCGAAGACCAAGATGATAAACTTAGTAGAAGAAATTTTTTGAAAATTTTAGGATATGGAGCCGTTGCTGCTCCTGTCGTAGTAACCGCTTACAACTGCTTACGGTATGGCAGGCAAATAGCCGCGACCGTAGAGGCTGTAAAGAACAGAATTGCTTTATCTTGCCGTACGGAATGTTTACCTCCAGGATTTATGGTGCCTGAAGATGAAAGAACCGGTCAGGATATTCTTGTCAGCGTTACCCTGAATTATTCACCTGCCCCAGTTATTGGCGGATATAATTTTAATAATGGCATTACAAAGTGTTTAACTTCTTTTTTGCAAAAATTGCCTAATGGAACCAATGTTTACGTTTTAGCTTCGGAAGATTTTTCGGAAAAATGTTTGTCTCATCTTAAAAAAAATCATCCGGGGTTAGAATTTACAGCTCATAATCTTCCGTTTTCAGAAAGAGGTTCTACTTTTCCTCAAGATATGATTTCGGCAACTGGCAGAAAAGACACTAAAGACAGACTAATACTGGTGGCAAGCAGTATTGAAGCTACTCAGTTTAATCTTTTAAGAGAGATGCAACGATCTCAACGAGAACATAGAGATTTTTCTGAGCCTCTTTTAAGTCTCCGTAAAATAAGAAGTCTTATTCTGGCGGATGAAGCTGAGGTTGACGAGGCCGAAATAGGAATTAGAGCATACGGAGATGAATTTTTAGCTGAAAAATATCCCGAAAAATTTGCGCTGAAATATGTCCCCGTTGCAACTACCGGAGGGGATATGCAAATTACCAGACTGCCTGATGGACGATTAGCCCTGATTGTAGGGAAAGAAAATTTATCCAGAACCGTATTGTCTATGCAGCTCGAGGAATCGCCTGGAGTTAATTTTATGGCGTTGAATGAAGTTGATCCGGAAAAATTCGAAGGATTTCTAGAGAGAGCAAGAGAAACTTATAAACTGCATTTTGGCGTAGAAGAAGTAATATTTATTGATGAACCATATATTCGACAACAGATAGAAGTTGGAAATCGAATAAGACATACCGGGCTTGAAAGTTATAAATTTTTTCATAGTGATATGATTGTAAAAACCGCTACTTGCAATGATGGAAGGAGGGTAGCTTTTTGCAGTAGCCAAGCATTAAAAGAGCCTGATTCCGGATACTTGTGGAGGATTCAAGAACAATTTAGAAGGCTTGGGTATGACGTTAAACTTTTAGAGTGCGGGCCTTTTGTGGCGATGAATTATACTAATGTTATTATGTTTATGGGTGAGCGTGGTAAAACCATTGTAATGTTGCCGCAGTATGGAGCCCCCGGAGACGAAGAGGCTGCAAAAGTGTATAAAAGTTGCGGATTTGAAGTTAGGAAAGTTGATATGTCTTCCCTATGGCAACTGCCCCCTAAAGACCGTATGGCAACCGGATCGCTGCACTGTATGTCCGTAGTGATGAGCTAAGTTTCAATCAGCAATGGAATGATCAACGGGCGGCGTTCAATTTTTGAATGAGTGTATTTATCAATTGTTTGGCGGATGTATTTTTTTATATCCTGGCGATTGGCTCCCGGATTCTTTGACGTTATTCTGTCGTATGCATCTGCTGCGATATTTGAAATTTCTTTAGTGATTTCTTCAGACTCGTGCATATAGATAAATCCGCGTGAGACAACGTCGGGAGTTTTTTTGAGTTTTCTGTTTTTTGTTATGTAAACAAGCACCACCAATGCTCCGTTTTGCGACATAATTTCGCGGTCAAATTGCACCTGAGAATCAATATGACCCTCACCAAGGCCGTCAATTAAAATATATTTCGTGTCTACGGTTTCATTGGATTTGTAAACTTTGCCATTTTCGGCGAGCAATATATCTCCGTTTTGCAACATGATAACGTTTTCTTCCGGCATGCCACATCTTTGCTGTCCGAGACGCGCAAGTTCGCGGCGCATAAAATATTCTCCATGAATCGGAATTAAATATTTAGGATTTATAAGGTCTATCATGCGCGCGAGTTCATCCTGTTTGCCGTGGCCTGAAGTGTGAACTTCCATAATTTGATTGTGAATAACTTCCGCGCCGAGGATTGCCAAATTGTTAATGACCGTGCATATCGCGCGTTCATTCCCAATAATCGGAGAAGAAGACAAAACTATAGTATCTCCTTTTTTAATTTTAACGTGCGGATGTTCGTTGCTGGCAATACGTGAGAGAGCGGAAACCGCTTCGCCTTGCGATCCTGTTGTTAATATGAGAGTTTCTTTGTCCGGAGTTTTTTTGTACTTTTTAATGTCGGAAATTATATCTTTCGGAAAAGTTAAATATCCGAGTTTTGCGGAAATATCCATTGTTTCGCGCATACTTCTACCACTCACAAAAATTTTGCGATTATTTGCAACTCCAGCGTCTATAATTTGCTGTATACGTCCGACCTGACTTGAAAAAGAGGCTATTATTACGCGTCCAGGAGATTCCCGAATTACTTTCTCCAGTGTAATTCCCACTTCGCGTTCCGATATGCTATGTCCCGGCTTAAGCGCATTTGTTGATTCACAAAAAAGAGCCAGAACATTTTTATGTCCCAAGGCATCCATTTTATGAATGTCAGCTTTTTCCTGATTTCTTGCCGGAGTATCGTCAAATTTAAAATCTCCCGTGTGTACAACTATGCCTACGGGCGTTTCAAGCGCAACGCCAACCGCATCCGGTATCGAATGCGCTACGCGGAAAAAACTTGCGGTGAATTGACCGAGCTTGATTGGTTTATCAGGGTCTATTACGTTGAGCTTTGTCATTTTATCCAGCTTGAATTCATCTATTCTTTTTTTAATCAATCCTATAGTTAATTTTGTTCCGTAAACAGGAGGGAAATCCAGCTTTGGAAGAATATACGGAATGCCGCCGGTATGATCGAGATGTCCGTGAGTAATTATTACTCCGCGAATACGTTTTTTGTTGTCTTCGAGATAACTTGTGTCCGGGATAACGTAGTCAATCCCGAACATGTCTTCGCTTGGGAATTCCAGTCCCATGTCAACAATGACTATGTCGTTTTCGTATTCGAATGCCATTAAATTTTTACCGACTTCGTTGAGACCGCCGAGAGGGATGATCTTGAGCTTGTGCGGCAAAATGGTTGCAGGCTTGCCTGCGACTAAAGGCATTGTTAAGTTGCGTGATGATTGTTTTGAGGGTCGTTGTTGCGGGCGTTGTTGGGGTTGCTGTGGCTGAGGCGATTGTTGACGCTGAGGTTGTTGCGAGCCACGCTGAGGCTGTTGTGAGCCACGCTGAGGTTGTTGCGAGCCACGTTGAGGTTGTTGTGAGCCACGCTGAGGTTGTTGCGAGCGCTGGGATTGAGGGCGTTGCTGTTGCTGCGGCGAACGCGACTGTTGAACTTGCCGCGGCTGTTGTGGCTGGCGTCCTTTTTGGAAATTGGGATAAGGTGTCCCGCTAGAGCGGGACGTTTTTGTGTTAGGCCCCGCTAAGCGGGGCTGCTGAGGGCCCGGTGAAAAACTCGCCTGTTGTTGGCTGGGCTTAGGAGAATAAGGTGTCCCGCCTGCGGCGGGACTTTTTTTGTTAGGCCCCGCTAAGCGGGGCTGTTGTGAATAGCCCGCCTGTGGCGGGCTGTGTTGTTTTTTGGGGGCTGAACTTGAGTCTATTCTCTGCGGATTGAGAGGATCGGAGGCTCTATTCATCCATTCATCTAATTTGTCCATTTTCTTCTTAAAAAATAATAATCTTTGACCGCTTACCAACTACATATTAGCATAATTGATTTTTTTTTGCCAGGCTTATTGTTATAATTTCGTTATGAATCAACGTAGCAAGATTGCAATTTTGGGATTTGGAATTGAGGGAAAGGCTATTTTTACTTATCTTGAAAAACATAATTATCGCGATCTTACCGTCTGCGATCAAAACGTAGATTTAAAAGTGGAAATGCCTCAAGGCGCATCTGTACGGCTCGGCCCGCAGTACTTGGATAAGCTTTCAGATTTTGATGTAATTTTCAGAAGTCCGGGGATAAAATTTCTAAATCCCAATGTTCAATTTGCCATTCAAAAAGGCGTGGAAGTTACAAGCCCTACAAATTTTTTTATGGATCAATGTCCTTGTCCGGTTGTCGGAGTTACCGGAACAAAAGGGAAGGGTACTACGTGCACTTTGATTCATGAAATGCTGGTTAAAAGCGGCAAAAAACCAGGTATAAATGTGTTTTTGGGCGGGAATATCGGGCAATGCCCGATCGAATTTTTGGATAAATTAAATGCAAAATGTTTGGTTGTTTTGGAGCTATCCAGCTTTCAGTTGCAGGATTTAAAAAAGAGTCCGCTCTATGCCGTTATTCTCAATACAACAATAGATCATCTGGACTATCATGTTGATCGTGATGAATATTTGCAGGCGAAAGAAAAATTGCTTGATGAGCAGAAAAAAAGGTCGGTCGCGGTTTTGAACAAAGATTATGAATACAGCAAATATTATACGCCCCTGGTTAAGGGCCAATTAAAATCGGTGAGTGTGAAGGGACAGGTAAAAGACGGAGCTTATGTGAAAGGTGGTTTTATTTATTATGCGAAGAAAGGAAAAGAGGAAAAAGTTGCTAAAGTTTCCGATGTTGCCCTGATCGGTTCTCATAATATTGAGAATATTTTGCCTGCGGTTACGATTGCTCGCGAGCTTGGGGTTAGTGCTGATGAATGTCGCGAGGTTATAAAAATTTTCAAAAATTTGCCACACAGATTGCAGTTTGTTAGAGAACTTAATGGTGTAAAATTTTATAATGATTCTTATTCCACGACTCCGGAAACGTCTATGGCTGCCGTTGATTCTTTTGAGGAGCCGACCGTTTTGATTGCGGGAGGTTATGACAAAGGTGCGGATTATAATGAATGGGCTGTGAGAATTTTGACAAAGCCAAGTTTGCATACTGTTGTTTTGATTGGGGCGACTGCGGATAAAATGGAAAAGGCGCTGATTGCGGCTGAGGAAAAGCTGGGGGACGCTATCGGTTCTCCAACTAAAGTTTTGCGCAGAAATACGCTTGAGGATGCGGTTATGGATGGTTATGCGGAAAGTGAAGATAATGGAGTTATTGTGATGTCACCGGCTGCCGCGAGTTTTGATATGTTTAAAAATTACAAGGAAAGGGGGAATGAATTTGTGGCGCAGGCGAGGAAGTTGAGGTAGGGCTACTCCACTGTTTTCGTTTCTACTTGGAGTTCGCTTAAATCGAGGCCCTGCTGCAGAGTTTCATAAGTAACCACTGTGTCGGCGCGATTGCCGAGATAAGTGTTTAGCGCGGCAACGTTTTCCTCGGATTTGATCATTCTCGTAATTATGTCTGCCATTTGATCGCGGCGAAGACCTTTGTTAAATCCGGTTACGTCATACGGAATAAAATTTTGTGAGCTTGCAATATTTACCAAATCCAAAAACCAGGGGGATGAACTTTCATCATAAGACGCCCCGAATCCCTTGAATGTTATTTTTAAAGCTTCAACAAAAGTCACTTTTTGAGTCGGCTTGAAATATTTACCATTCTCATACCCGACAACCCAGCCCTTATCTTTCCCGTAACAAACATATTTTGTGTACCACTGGCCTCCTTTAACGTCCTTGAAACAACTTTTATTTTTATAAGCGTTGAATGTGTTTTCCGGCCATGAAAAACGTTTGGCTGCGCCTTCAGCTATAATCTTGATCATTTCCGCGCGATTGAGAATATCATCCGGCTTATAACTGCCGTCCGAATGGCCCTGTACTATGTCTGTTTTGGCGAGGAATTCGATCCCTGCATAATATTTTTGGCTTTCATCAACATCAAAGAATGTGGCTGCCAACGCCTGAAAAGTTAAAGTCGAAAACATTATTACGCCAATTAAAATTGATAGAAATTTTTTCATATAATTCAGATTAAAGAGGCGTTTCAAGTGGAGCGTCCGGCGGATTACCCGAGCGCCCTTTTCTAAGCAAATTAAGCATATCTTTGTCCACCACTTTGGTCACAAAAAGCATTCCAACATAAACAGCTATGCCAATCGCGATAAGCACAAATATATTCCAGTTTTGCAAAAATTTGTAAGTAATCGGCTGAAGACCGTATACGGCTGCGCCCATTATCAATGCGGAAAAAATAATTTTAAAAAGATTTTTGAAGTTAATGGAAAATTTCAAATAATGCCGCGCAAGAATTGCTGTGGCGACGAGAATAAAAAATTCACTTACAATATAAGTAATCCCGGCGCCTATAAAACCATAGCGCGGAATCAATATAAGATTGCTTATAATGTTTAGCGCTACACACGCGCCATTGATATATAAGAGCTTGCTTTGGCGGTCCACTGCAATCAGGATGAATGCGAAAAGGATGTTAATAAATTGGAACAAAAGCGCGAAAATCAAAATGCGCAAAGCAATGTCCGAGCCGTAAAATCCCTCGGAAACGCGACTTAAAAATTCCGGGGTGCTGATTATAAAAATAATCGGATATGCCAACAGCGAAACTCCAACCACCATGGGTATGGACATTGCCGCGAGAAAATCAAAAGCGTAGCTGATGACTTTTTTGTATTTTTCTCCGCCTTCCTTGATTGTTCTTGAAAGGACCGGCAAAACGGAATTCATAAAATATAACGGAATAATCGTAAATTGTTCGAGCAGTTTGCTGGCAACTCCGTAGATTCCCAATTCTTCCTGACCCCTCATAAGGGAAATAAAAATGGAATTCATGCGGAAATATATTGTGCTTAATATCAGCGCGATGCCGTAAGGAAGAGATTTTGTAATAATTTCTTTCCAAATGTGCAGATCGAAACGATGCTTAAGCGGCGTGATTTTTTTAACATAATAATTCGTGGTGAAGTGCATTACCAAAGCTCCAATGACTCCGGCGGCCATGAGCATGTTGAAGCCCATATTTTTGTCATCAGGAAATCCCCAAAAGATGATATAAGCCATAAATAAAACCGTAACGATTTTGCCGAAGATTGTTGCAATTGAGGCGATGTGCATTTTCATTTTGACCTGAAGGATGCTTGTAATTGTGCCGTTTATGATTGTGAAAAAGACCGTAAGTGACGCAATGGCGATGCCTACCGGAATGCGCGTGTCATGATAGCTTGGGATGAGAAAACCGATCATTATGGCCAAGAGCATTGTGAAAATAACCAGGATTGTGCGGAGAGACAGAATATTTCCTATTATGATGGGAATTCTTTTTTCGTCTTGTGACATTTCTTTAACTCCGATTGTAAAAAATCCCATGTCCGCGGCTATTCCAAAAAATGCTAAAAATTCATAAACCGCAGTGTATTCTCCATAACCTTTAACCGAGAGGTACGTTGTTGTCATTTTTACGACTGACAAACCGATAATTGTGACTATCAGTTTGCCGACAATTTGAGCTATGGTGTTGGAGAGAATCTTTCTGGCTGTAGACATTTTTTTATGTATAATGGCACTAGAGCGCAAGCGTTCTGTACTTTACATTTTTTTATGCATGAAATAAAGGCGCAACTGGATGAGATTAAGAGCTTGATTGCGGTCGGATTAAAAAAAGTTGATTTGGCAGCGAAAAAAAAAGAATTGGAGGAATTGAATTTGGAAATGCAAGCGGCGGATTTTTGGAATAATCAGGAGCGTGCGCAGGAAGTCGGCCAGAGAGCGAGTAATTTGACGAAATTAATTGCGACATGGGAAGGGATTGTTGTGGAATCCGATGAATTAATCAGTATGTTTCCTGAAATTTCGCCGGAAAATGATCCTAAAGCGGCTGAAGAGTATCGCGGGATGGTTAGCGGGCTGGCGGAGAGATGGCGAAAATTGGAAATTTCAACTTTTTTGAGCGGGAAGTATGATGAAAATAATGCGATTATTAATATTCATGCGGGGACAGGGGGTACCGATGCGTCTGATTTTGCGGAGATGTTAATGAGAATGTATTTAAGATATGCCGAGAGGATGGGTTTTGAGGCTGAGGTGATGGATAAGTCGGTTGGAGATGAAGCCGGAATTAAAAGTTGCAGTTTTTTGGTTAAAGGACAGTTTGCTTATGGGTATTTAAAAGGGGAGTCGGGAGTGCATAGATTGGTGAGACTTTCTCCATTTAATTCCAAGCATACGAGAGAAACTTCTTTTGTTCTTATTGAAGTTTTGCCTGAAATTCATTTTTCAGAGGAAGTGAAAATCGCGCCGGAAGATTTACGCGTTGATGTTTTCAGGTCCAGCGGTAGCGGCGGGCAGAGTGTGAATAAGACCGATTCGGCGGTGAGGATCACACATATTCCAACAGGTGTTGTGGTGGCTTGCCAAAATGAGCGAAGCCAATTGCAAAATAAAGATTGGTGCATGAAGATGCTGCACGCGAAGTTGCTGGATTTGATGGAAAAGCAGCATGCAAAAGAGTTGTCGGACCTGAAGGGGAAGGCGCAGGATATCGCTTGGGGAAGCCAGATTCGGTCATATGTCTTGCATCCGTATAAAATGGTGAAGGATCATAGGACCGATTATGAGGAGAGCAATCCGGATCGAGTTTTGGATGGAGAATTGGATGGATTTATTGAAGCGGAATTGAAGAAGGTGGGGTAGGGGGATATGGGGATAGGCCAATTTTTCAGAGGTTCCCCGGGTCTTCCCACTGTAATATTTTGCGGCCGTGTCGCTTTTGCTGTCTTTTTGCTGTATATTCGGACATGGTCAATTTATGAGTACCTTGACGATAACTTGTTACGATAACTGAATTTTTGTTAATCATTGCGAAACTCCAAGACATAAATTAAATTGTAAGAGTCAACATGGCGAAATTAAAAATTATTACAGGGGAGAAAAATCCGATTTTAAGGGCTGTGAGCGAGCCTGTTAAAAAGTTTGACGTGGGCTTAAAAAAATTCGCAAAAGATCTCAAAGAGGCAATGATGTCGGCTGACGGGCTTGGGATTGCTGCTCCGCAAGTTGGGAAAAATATCAGGGTTTTTGTAATGACGCTGAATTATAAAACCGAGAATCAGGTGATTGTGACTATGGTAAATCCGCGGATGGTCGCGCATAGCGCGGAGGTGGAGATTGGAGAAGAGGGATGCTTGAGCGTACCGGGCAAGTATGGAAATGTAGAAAGATTTACCAATGTTACTGTTGAGTTTTTTGATTTGAACGGGGAGCGGCAGGTGTTTGAATTAAACGGATTAAATGCGCGGGTCGCTCAGCACGAGATGGACCATATAAACGGGGTGCTATTTGTGGATAGGTTGAAAGAGGCGGAGGGAAGGAAGGGGTTGGCGATGTAGGGGCTAGATGGTTCACATGGGAAATACGATGATCGCTTTAACTTTTGGGCTTGTTAGAAAATTTCCTCGTTTTAAAAAAAGATTTTATATGCATAATATAGTTGGAATTTTTAATATAATTTCTTACTTCCCAAGATATGACGACCACAGTTCAAGTCAGAAAAAAGGGAAAGTTGACGATCCCGAAAAAATTAAAAGTTATGGACATACTTGATGAATCTTCAAAATTAGCTAAAAAGAAAGGTATATCTTTAGAAGAAATGTTAGCAGCTTTGGACAAGATTAGGCATAATTTATAAATCAATGGAATCCGATGCCTCATTTTATTTAAGCTTTTTATAGGCGCGGTAGAGGAGATAGAGGGCTTTTTTGAAAATGAATTCTTGGGGTTTTTGGTAGGAAATTTCTTGGCCGCCGAATTTTTTTTTGAAGTCAGTGACGCCGGACCATGGATGATTTTTGGCGTCTTCTGGCGCAATTCCAAAAAAATCATAAAATTTACAGCCTTTTTGCTTGGCGTCTTTTATGACTTGCCAATGCAGTAAATATGGTGCCATGACGTTGCGATGGAGATTTGACGAGGCGCCATAATAGTAAGTTGCCGTATCTTTAAAAAAAGTGTTGAGGCAGGCGGCGACGATAAGGTTTTCGTATTCTGCGAGGTAGAGGGTTGCATATTGGCGACGAGGGTTGACTAAATTGCGGTCACTATCCTGGCTCACTCCCGTGAGTGAATCAGAATACGTTGAATCGTTTTGTAAATCCTCAACCATATTTTTATAAAAATCCATGTCATGTCCGTGGAAGCCGTCGCGGGAAGTGGTTTCAGTTAAGATTTTGCAAAAATCGCTTAGGTCTTTGGAAAATTGTTTTTGATTTGCCGGATCAGCTTGGCGAATTTTGACGCCTTTTTTTTCAGCTAACTTGATGTTATAGCGGCCCTTTGGCTTCATTTGGGAGAGAAGGTCTTGTTCGGATTGTGTGAGGTCGAGAATGAGAGTGTGGTCAGGCTGGAATCCGTGGATATTTTGGCGGAAATGGGGGAAGTGTAGAGGATGCGAAAAGTCGGAGGCCAAATGGCTTAAGGGAGCCATTTGTTGTGGCAAAAAGTCTGCACGTGCAGACTTTTCAAAACAAGAAAAATCTGAAGAAGGCAGCATCGGATCTATTCTCAAAAAAACAGCTTTCTCAGCTTGGGCTATCTCCTTTATTTCAGATAAAAGAATAGCCATTTGTGAATGTGCGGCGTGATAATTGTCAGCCGAATCGTAATTTAAAAGCGGGCCGCGCGGAGCATAAAGCCAACAGTAACCCTTTGGGAGTTGGTGGCGGATTAGGAGTGTGCCGGCGAGGATTTGTGATGTGGATTCTTGAGACCGTGCTCTATCGGAATTTGATCCGGTGTCGGCGCCGGTGAGCGCTACAATCCAATATTTACCGCGACCTTTTACATTTGCCTGAAAATGGCCCCACTCCGGAGTTTGGTGAATTGTGCCAAGTGGATGATTTTTGACAAATTCCAACCAAAGATGTTCTTCCGATTGATTTAAAATTCTGGCTTGCATCAGAGGAATAATAGCAGCAAAACCATTAAAAGTCATCGTCTTTGTGGCGGGATTTTCCATTTGCTTACTTTTGACCATGCCTTTAACATTTCCTGATCAAAGCTGATTAATTGAGAATTGTTTAACAATGAGGCCGACATTAGAAGACAATCTGAAAAAGAGAGTTTTGGAAACTGAAAGAAAAAAGTATTAGCTATGCTTAAAACGTGTTCATCACCAATAGTTATTTCTAAACTGTAATCTTTCAAAAATTTAAGGAAACTTTGGCACTGCTCGTCAGATGTTTTATTACGCAGGACGTTCAACGTTTCTTCATACGTATGTTCATAAATTTCTAATTCTTCACTATTCATATCTGACAAAATTTTAAAAGCCCGATCATGACAACTATCTTTTTTATTCATATATGCTATCCAAATTGAGCTGTCGAGCATTATCATCTTTTATTTTTGTAATTTTTATAAAGTATCTCGTCTATTTTTTGACTAAGATCCGGATCTCCACCATCAAAGCAGTATTTTTCCAAATCTTCCATGGTGAATTTTTTTCGTTTTGGCAACTTGTCATTCCTACTTTGTTCCCATTTTTCATAAGGCATAAATACTCCTTCAGGCTTGCCGTGATTGGCAATTATTATTACTGCGTTGGCGGCACTGAATTTCTTGTAGTTCCTGAGAAAATTGCGGACATTAGTGGTTTGTTCTTTCATATAAGAGCCTATTAATAATTCTTGAGGCTGCTTTAAGTTTACACTGCTTGTCAGACAATTGTCAAACATTTTGGTGAACGGATTAAGGGTAAAAATAACTAATATAAATTAGCTGGCTAAAACATGTGTAGCAGGTAAAGTTAAAATTTTTCTAAAATTTTGAGGGGCTGGAGTTGCGGATTTGTGGATTTATGATGTTTTTAGTTTTCGGGGCGCCCCGAACCTGTAATGGTTGTTGCTTATGCGAAAACCCGTTCCCGGGAACGGGTGGGAAAAATAAGGGGACGGGGGAGGAAATTTTCGCTTTGCGAAAATTTCTACTGCATCTTCTGTCTTATAAATGCCGGGATGTCCAATTCGTTTTCGGTTTGCTTGATTGGAATTGAATCCGTTGAGCGGCTGCTGAATGCTGATTTTTGGCGAAGAATAGAGCTTTCATTTTGATGATAATCAAAGCCCGTGGCAACAACCGTAATTTTTATTTCTCCGGTATAAGAATCGTTAATGACAGCGCCAAAGATAATATTTGCTTCAGGGTCAGCGGCTTCCGTAATTATGCGAGCCGCTTCATCAACTTCATACATTCCCAAGTCATTACCGCCCGTAATATTGAAAAGTACGCCTTTTGCTCCATCTATAGACAGCTCGAGTAGAGGACTTTCGATTGCGGCTTTGGCTGCCTCCGTAGCACGATTTTCGCCAGTGCCGTAACCAATTCCCATAAGAGCTGAGCCTGAATTCTCCATGATTGCTTTAACATCCGCAAAGTCCACGTTAATCATTCCATGAACAGTAATAAGATCCGCGATACCTTGAACACCTTGACGTAATACGTCATCAACAACAGCAAAAGCGTCATTTAGCGGTGTCTTTTTATCAATAATTGAAAGAATTTTGTCGTTTGGAATAGTGATAAGAGTGTCCACTTTGTTGCGTAGATTTTCCAAGCCTTCGTCCGCCTGATTTCTGCGTCTCTGACCTTCAAATGAGAAAGGTTTTGTAACAACCGCAACAGTAAGAATACCCATTTCTTTTGCAAGACTTGCAATTATAGGGGCTCCACCGGTACCTGTGCCACCACCGAGTCCGCAAGTTATAAAAATCATATCGCTGCCTTCGATAGCATCGCGAATCTCGTCTGAGCTTTCCTCTGCTGCCTGACGGCCAATATCCTGATTGCTGCCTGCGCCAAGTCCGCGAGTCGTAGCCTTGCCAATATTAATTTTATTTTGAGCTTCAGAATGATATAAGGCCTGAGCGTCAGTATTGATGCTGATAAATTCAATTCCTTTAAGTCCGGATTTGATCATGCGATTGACTGCATTGCAGCCACCGCCACCAACGCCTATAACTTTAATACTTGCCACGGGCGTGATTTCAGGCTTCACTTCCATGGTTTTAGATTTTGCCGTCTGCCTGGAAATTTCTCTGTGATTAGAAAAAAGATTTTTTAAGTCCAAATTATTGTTATCTTGCGTAGGCATAGTATAGGGTGGTTAATATTGCGATCGAGTAATAATCGATCTTAGGAAGCTCATTATTATCCCTTGCTTGACATAGTGTCAAGATGAAAGATAATTCGAGCTTGAATATATTAAAATAATGTTGCCCTACGGAACCAGATTCTTAAACCACTTCTTAATACCGCTTAAACCTTTTTTGAAATTTAAGCTTTTTAAACCGGAATGGTGACGCCCTTCAAATCTCGAACCCCATAGCAATAAACCAATTGCGGTTGCGTATGCCGGATCGTCAATTTTATCAACCACGCCATCGTAATTTTGCGGGAATCCTATTTGCGCAGGGAGATTAAGAGTTTCACGCGCGAGATCAATAACTCCAGGCATTTTTGCTCCGGCGCCCGTGAGAATAACTCCCGCAGGTAACATCCCGTCGCGATGTATCTTTGCCAATTCATCTCTTACCAAAATAAATATTTCGTGATAACGCGCCTGGATTATTTCTACAATTTGTTTCTTGGAAACCAAGTGCGTGTCTATCTTGCTTATCAAGGAAAGGTCTATTGTTTCACGATCATTAACTTCTTCAGGGATAACGCTTCCATATTCTATCTTTATTTTTTCTGCGGTATCTATGGAAGTGCGCATGCCAATCGCAACGTCGTTTGTAACATTTTCGCCTCCGACAGGAATAACGGCAGTGTGTAAAATCGCTCCGTCTTCAAATACGCTCACGGAAGTGCCTCCGCAACCGATGTCTACAACAACAGTGCCCAATTCTTTCTGGCGCTTGGAGAGCGCAGCCTCTGCAGATGCCAAACATGCAGGAATAATATCATCAATATCAACACCGGATTGCATTACGCATTTTTCTATATTCTTAACAACCGGTTCGAAGCCAGTAATTATGTGAGTTTCGACTTCCAGGCGAATACCGGTCATTCCAACAGGGTATTTAATGCCTTTTTGTTCGTCTACGGTAAATGTTTTTGGAATTATGCGAAGTATGCGGCGATTGCTGGGAATCGTGACGGCCTGAGCGGCCTCAAGCACTCTATCAACATCATCTTCGGAAATTTCATTTTCGGCGTGAGCAACTGCTATAACTCCTTTACTGTTAAGGGATTCTATGTGATTCCCGCCGATACCAAGGAATACATGATTGATCGGTTCGCCGGCCATTCTTTCAGCATCTTCCAAGGAAGAAGAGATGCTATTGATCGTTTCCTCAACGTCAATAACTGCGCCTTTGCGAAGACCTGTCGAAGGCGCTATTCCAACGCCAATAATATTTGGGACTATGGACTTGTCGTCTATCATCCCCACAACTGTCCTGATTTTTGAGCTGCCAATGTCTAGACTGGCAACGATTCTTGTTTTAGCCATAATGTTTTTGCCCTAGCAGGGCGATATTACTAAATTTTTTTATTACTTACAAATGATTTTGTGAATTTTGATGTGTTTGAGCCATGGTGTGTTCAAATTTTTTATTCGGTCAGGTTTGGCTTGTGCGTGGAAATTATTCAACGCCATGTGCCTCCAAAATTTCCCCTACCGCATTCGATATTTTAAATATATATTTATTAATAATATCTATGCGTGATTGTAATATTTCCTTTGCTTTAGCGCTTTTTCGTCAAGATCGTCTGAGCCATCCGATAGATCGAGTCGTGCAACTTCTTCAAGACGGGCCCTAACATCCAGCTGGGCCATGGCCTCTACCGATGGGCCTTTTTTGACTTGGCTGTCGTCCCGGGGCTTTGGGGCATCTTTACAGCTTGAGAGTGCCGCTACCACTGCCAGGGCTAAAGCTGGTAAGCCTAGTTTCGGTGATCTTTCCGACATTTAGTTTCAGATTAGATTAAGATACATAAGGGTTGATTAAAGCACTCTATAGCCAAAAAGTCAATAGCTTGACGTTGTAGGAAGACAGCTTGGAAGTTTCAGAATAGCGACGTCTGGAGATTATTTTCTTCAGCTTTTTTTCCTGAGGAGATTTTGTGGAAGGTGTTTAGGCGGGCGAGGAGACTTTTAAATTCCATTGATTCGAACATTTTGCGAAGAGTTGATTCGTCGTAATCATGAGTCTTGCAGGCGTTGAGGTTGAGAGTTATTTCCGGCACGTCTGTAACTATTGTTGCCAGGTGCTTACTTTGGATTGCGCTCGCCTGATCTTTTTCCAGTTTATCGTGTGTGGCTCCTGTTATTTGGTCGAGATTTTTGTAAATATTTTCAATTGTTCCGTATTTTTGGAGCAGAATTTTTGCGGTTTTCGGACCGATTCCCGGGACCCCTTTTATATTGTCGGAACTATCGCCCTGCAGGCCTTTCATATCTGCAATTTGGCTTGGCTTAAGCCCATAACGGCCCAGTACTTTTTGGGTGTCGTAGATTATGGGTTCGGAAAATTTTTGAGTCGCTGCGAGAATTTTTGTCTTTTCCGTAACGAGCTGCAGAGTGTCGAGATCGCCGGTCACTATATACGTGATCACATCTTGTGGTTCGGCTTGTTTGGCGAGCGTACCTAAAACATCGTCCGCTTCGTAGCCTTCTTTTTCATAAATAGGAATTCTGAAAGCTTGTACAATTTCGCGTATGCGTGGAATTTGAGCATAGAGTTCGTCGGGGGCTTTTACGCGAGTGGCTTTATATTCCTTATATTCCTTATGTCTAAAAGTCGGCGCTTTAAGATCAAAAGCTACAGCTATATAGTCCGGCTGTTCTTTATTAAGAAGGGTTAAAAGAATTGAGGAAAAGCCGTAAACCGCATTCACCAGCTCTCCTTTTGAGGTCCTGAAAGGCGGCAGCCCATGAAAAGCTCTGTGGATTATAGCGTTGCCGTCGATAAGGATAAGTTTTTGCATAGTTAAATAATAATTGTATACACCGTCAAGGATATCGTACTCGCTTTTTCTTTGATTATAAGGTATAATTGCAAGATAACAAAAATAAAAATTTATGAGCATGAGCTCTCTGGATAATTTCATCAAACAGAAGAAAGAAGTAAAAAAATTACTTTCACAAAAACTGTCTTTTGCGTCCAGAAAGCCACTTTTGGGAATTATTCTGGATAAAGAATTGTCTCCCGAATTTGAAGAAAGTTTAAAAAATATCTTGGAGGGAACCGCGCATATTGATGTCCAGGTTGTGATTTTGGCTGATACGAATTTGGGAGCTTTTTCCGTGCCTCACACCGTAATTTTGCCTTACAGCAGAAATAATCGCAAAATTGTTTTGCAGGCGGCGGATATCGCTTTGTCATTTAATTTTAGTGATGTTGAAGAAATGCTTTTGAACGGCACTATTCCGGTAAGTCCGGCTAGGGCTGAGATTGCTGATTACAATCCGAATCGTGAAACCGGAAACGGGTTTGTTTATAAAAATACTGACTCATGGTGCATGTTTGCGGCGTTGGTAAGGGCACTCGAAACCTTCAAGTTTCCTTACGACTGGAATAATATTATAAGGCAGGGGTTGGAGACTGTGTTGGTGAGGTAGGAGCTTTCCGTTCCTAATTCAACTTTGGGCCGCTGCTTCCACCTGAAGTTGTTATGTTTTTAATTGTGTCGATAATATCGCCGAAGTTTATGTAACGGATAATGTCCAAGCCCATAGCTTTACCAACCGTGCCGATGATAACTGTGGCAAGTATTGTGACTATCAGACCGATGATTGCATAGCGGATGGTTGAAACCGCAGATTTGATTTTTTCTTCTTGGCCTCCTGATAAAATGAAAGAAATACCGCCGACAAATATAAAAATAACGGAAAGCAAACCGGCTACGATTATTGCGTAAGCCAATCCGCGATTAAGGATTTCTAAAATTTCATAATTTTCCGCCGCTTCGATTATAGATTTACTTCCGGGAGTTGAGGCTCCGTCAATAATATTAGCCATGGGCATTAAGGTTATGGAGGATAAGGTGTTTTGATGATATCAAAACTTTTATTTTATGGCCCCGCCATGGCGGGGCTGTTATATTTCTACCTGTCCAGATTCTTGTGCGGATTCTTGTGCTGCTCCTTGTCCTGCTACTTGTCCGACTTCGCTACCTTCCGGTTCAACTATTTTCAAATTTACGCGTGCATTGTTCTTGGAACCGATTATTCTGAGTAAAATTCTTAAAGCTTTTGCAGTTTGGCCGCTTTTGCCGATAATTTTACCCATATCGTCTTTAGCTACTTTGAGAGTAATCAAAACTCCCATTTCGTCTACGACTCTTTCGACTACGACTTCTTCCGGTTTTTCAACGATTTGCTTAACCACGTATTCAACAAAATCGCGATCCGCAGTTGTGTTTTGAGTAGGGTCTGTCATGTCAGTAAAAATTAAGAATTAAAGATAAAAATTAGGGAATTGTTTATGATTTTGGGGCTTCCGCATCGGGTACGGCTGGGGCCGGGGCCGGTTCGGCTGGCTTTGGGGCAGCTGCGGCCGGGGCCGGTTCGGCAGGCTTTGGGGCAGCTGCGGCCGGGGCCGGTTCGGCAGGCTTTGGAGCTACAGCTGGTGCTAATTCTGCAGCGGCCTGTTCTCCTTTTTTCTTTCTATGTCTATTGCGAGGCTCGATAAATTGATCCATATTCTCAACTCCTTCGTGTTTTAATAAAACAGCTAATGTGTCGGAAGGCTGCGCTCCAACAGATAGCCAGTGCTTTATCCTTTCAAGATTAAGTTTAATCTCTTTAGGTTTATTGGCAGGCTTGTAATAACCCAATTCTTCAATGAATTTGCCTTTTATGGCAGCGGTACGCTCCTGGAGAATAACACGGAAGCTGGGTTGACGATTTTTGCCTGTACGACTGAGTCT
>CAYHSM010000004.1:0-22416 GCA_964359325.1 uncultured Candidatus Peribacteria bacterium | reverse complement strand
GTTGAATCTCCCCTTTTATATTCTTGTTTTTAAATTTTCCCGTCACGATAAACCTCAGCAATCAATTTCACGGAAAGAGCATTAACAACAGACACACCGACACCATGCAAACCGCCTGAAACCTTATAACCGCCATCTCCGAATTTACCACCTGCATGGAGTATGGTTAAAACCGTCTCGAGAGCGGACTTGCCTGTTTTTTTATGCTTATCTACGGGAATACCGCGGCCATTATCCTCAACTGAAACTCCACCGTCTTCCTGAATAATCACAACTATCTCATTACAATATCCGGCCATTGCTTCATCAATGGCATTATCAACAACCTCCCAGACCAAATGATGAAGTCCCGTAATGTCAGTGGAACCGATATACATCCCGGGCCTTCTTCTTACCGCAGACAGACCTTCTAAAACCTGTATTTGATCGGCACCGTATTCCTGTAAAACACCATCAGCCATACAAAAAAACACTTACAAAGTAAAAATGCTGTCATAATTTAGCACAAGTTTTTCGCGTTGTCATGGGAAAATTAACGTGGAATTGGTTTTTTGGAAGAAGACGCGAAATTTTCTTTAATCTTTCCGCTAAAATCATATGCAGCCTGCACAACAGTCGCCAATTCTTCAAAAGGATATTGCCCGTCCAAAACTCGCGGAGTGCCTTTTACGCTCACTAAAACATTGGTTGCAAACTCTCCGCTCATCAACACATCAAAAGTTATTTTCATATCGGTATATTCCTTGAAAGTAACATCTTTTACGCGATAAACAGCATTAGGCTGGTCTATAATTACAACATCATCCGCAACAATATTAAAACCAAACTCACTGATGGTCTTGGCAATATACGTACGCGCGAAACGTTGAGCCGTAGTCTCGACAGTCTCATCGCCGGCCTTGGATTTTCCTGACTTTTTATCAGCCAAATCAGCAAATTTTTGTTGAAGGACGGTAAGCAAATTATCAAGTTTCACAGCACCATCGGAAATAACTTCATCATAAACTTTAACATCTTTTAAAGTGCCGCTATCACGATCATACTTGGCATTAACCGGATATCCTCCCAAAACTATTTTCACTTCTATATAACGCTGATCAACATTATCAAATTTACCAACCTCAACAGTGGTTACATTACTGTTGGACTTAAGAGATTTTTCAATCTCTTCAACAATATCCACGACAGTTATATCCTCGTCTTTATTGCTGACTTCGCCCAAAACATCTTCTTTAATATTTATAAAATTCCAAATCGTTTCACGTTCATTCAAATAAACTTTGTAACGATCTTCATGCTTCGCGCCATAAGTTTTGGCGTGATACTCCGGACTATTCAAATACCCCCAAAAATCATCCATATCATCAAGCTGGGATTCAAACAATTTAACCACGGCAACCCCGGAATCATCGCTTGGCATAAATTCATCAATCTCTCCAAACAAACGTTTAAAAATTTCCTTTGTCTCTTTAACTTCGATTTCCCCGTCAAAGAAAAACCTTTTCAAACGCTTTAAGAAATTAATTTTATTGCTTACCAAAAATTGCTTCAACTCATCCTTCAGTTGGCCTTTTTCATACAATTTCAAAAGATCATTTTCCAAAACCGACTTAATTGCAAAATAACCGTCTTTATAAAACAATCCGTACTTCATTAAAAGATTGTCAAAAAGCTGATTTTGATAAGTTAAATACATTCTGTAAAAATCATCATCAATTTCCGCGTCAGCGGAATTTTTTGCAACAACTTCCGCGCGCGTTTTATCAAAATATTCATAATAATTATTTAAAGCCTCTTCGACCAAGGCTTCACTGTCATTCAAAGCTCTATATACATCATGCCAAAATGCAGAAACAACTTGATACTTTCCATTTGATTGAATGAATTTTTTATCGCGCAAAAATTTCGAAATTTTATATTCATTGTCACCAATGGAAAAAAGTTTGAGTCTATCAATATAATCATCAAGCTTACCGTTAAACTCTTGACCCGAAAGAATATCCGATGGGATCGTAGCGCTATAATCTTCAAAAGCCTGCCAACTTGCCGCAGACTTATCATCCATCCCCTGCCCTGCATAAAAAACAGCATCTTCAAGATAATTAAATAAATGTTCCAAAATCATCGTGCGTTTTTTTTCAGGGATAAAAGTTAAGTTCTCTTCAGCCCAAAATATAAAATTATTCATAAAACCGTCGTTTATTTCCGCGCCTTTATAAAGTACATCAGCGACAAATTGCTGTTTAAGAGATCCAATAAATTTCTTATCAGACTCTGAATTATTTTTTACCCAATCTAATTCTTTTAAACCATCTGGAAGCGAAGAATATTTAAATTCTTTAACCAATTTGGAATAAAGCAGAGGCCTGATTTCCTCATTAACTTTTTTAAGAGGAATGGAAACCTGATTTTCTCTCGGAACAAGCAAGCGATTCATGAATAAAACACTGTAAGGGTCCATGTACTCGAAAACAGTCGCGCCTGACTGTCCGGCAGGCAGGCCTTCAGGCAAAAATCCAACATAAACATCACCGTCATAAACATTCAAACTAATCTTGGAATCTTGCAGGCTCAAATCAAAAACAGCCTGATCCGGAATAATCACAACAGGACCGGCCACAATATTCACTTTAGCTGCGCTAACTGCAAAATTAGCCCATAATTTGCCTGAATTAAGCTTGAAAATATATGTATTGGCAGTGGCGGATTGGACTTCCATCAATGGATTCTGAGAATCAGCAGGACTCAAAAAACGAATAATGCCGTTATCAGGAATAATATTCTCTTTCTGGTAATCAAATCCGGTAAAATTCGCCTCAAGTATCTGTCCTTTATCAACAAAATTATTTTCCAGAAAAAAAGTGCCGAAAGTTGCCGCCAAGCCCAAAACAAGAAAAAACACAGTTTTAAGTACACTATTGATTAGTGGAATTTTTACCACCAGACTATTTAAAGCTGTTTCGCTCATAATTTATGCGCCCTGTTATTTAAAAATTAATCTATAAATTATACCATTAAAAAGCTGAAAATTACAGACCATTTGCATAAAACTGAAAAAGTAGTAACATTCACATCCAAACTAAAAAATATATTATGGGAAATCAGCCGGGAGATACCGATCCAAGAAGACTGGATGACGAAAGTCAACAACCTCCGGAAGGGCCGAATCAAGGCTCACCTCCTGCAAGCGCAGTACAACCATCAGCGCAAGAAACAGGAAACAGAGCCAAAGAAGCAAGCAGAGATTCCGCTGAAAGATTCAATGCGCTACCATATGAAAGACAGGCTTTGGCTTATTTGGGATTCCGAAACCCAGAGTCTCACATGGAAACACGCGCACTCCCGGGAACCTGCAGAGTTTTAACAGTCACCGTACCGGCCACAAGAATAACTGAATTAGACAGATTATTGCGCAATACGGACCTGACACGTCCTTTAAGTCCAAGTATCAGAAATCCTCAAAATCCGCTGGTAACAAGCCAGCATCTGGTCCCTAATCCATCCAACGTCACACAATTATTGGAAGTCGCCGCTGCCAACAGTTTACCAATGGATATATGCTCAACACACGACAAAACCGCAGTAATGGTAAGACTGCGTGACTGCATAATAGCGGTTGATCCGTCAATGTTTGAAGATATTCCGGGAGAATCGGATGACATGTTATCACCTCAAAAACTTACATTAACAAGTTTAATAACAGAAGACCAAAAACCAGTCGGAATAGCAAAATCTATCAAACGCCCTGGAGAACGAAAAGCGGGTTTTACTTACAAATGGAATGACCTGGCACACACATCCACATCCAAAGAATCAATCGCCCTTGCCGAACAGCTCCCTGCGGAAACACAAGAAACAATATTCGGAGGGTGTGCATATTTGGCAATAGATCTGAATGCATTATCAAAAAACCAACAACATCATCCGCATATTAAACATGTTTTAGATCAGGTGGCCGCATTGGCGGCATCGGAAGATTTTATCTTTAAAAGTGATAACGCAGGAAATTTGGTAATAATCGCTTTATCACAGAGAAGCGGCGGATATTTGGTAGACTTAGCAAATGCTATGCACAAAGCAACAAATAAGAATACAAATATGCTGGTGGGAAGCGGTGAATTGCAAAGAGACGCGAATAGCCATCTGGTAATGGAAGGATTCTCCACTCCAGGACTGCAAAGATTATGGAGAGATGCAAGTACTCAGCGCTCAAGAGCTCTCATAGTCGCTGATGATCATGAAAGATTTGAAAGAGGAAGAGATTCAACAACAGCTCACGCACAAGTACGAACAATAGAAGGCACAAACCAATTACTGGAAATTGTTGGTGTGGAGAAACGTGCAAGATTCAAGATTGGCGGTCCGGACAGGCTCATCGGATATAAAAAAGAACTTGAGGACTTAAAGAAAACAACAGCAGCTGTAAGTCGCACAAAATTAATTGTTTTAAAAGGACGAGCAGGTCGCGGTAAATCACGTTTACTGGAAGAACTGGCATCAGAGCAGCCGAATATGGTTAAAATTTCAATAGATCCTGTCATGGAAAAAATACAAGGAGGCGCTCTCGCATATTTTGCCGAACGGTTAAATTCAGAAATTGAAGCCAGATTGTCACATGATTTACAAATGAGACATGGTAGAGTCTTAGGCCCATTAAAAACCTTCGCAGCAAAACCTGAAGCTTCAAGAATACATACAGCACAAACATCTCCAAGAGAAATAACAAGCATTTGTTTTCATGCACTGCAACTTATGGAAACATGCCAAGGCAGTTTTACTCTGGTAGTGGATGACACCCATCACATTGATCGCCATTCCGATCAACATTTGATGAATTTAGTCAGAGATTTTTTAAGGGAATCGCGAAGTAAGGCAGTTCTTTCTTTGCGTCCGGAAGAAAGATACAAGTCAGCAGCGCAAAGAACATTGGAAATGGAAATACGAAGTTTCGGAGGGAAAACATACCATGCAAAAATCGAAAAAAATCCAATCGCAGAAATATATTTGGAAAATCCGGATACAGGGGAAGCAAAATTAAATCTCCATGATCCAAAAACGGCATACGATTACGTTTTTTATTCTCTGCCAGAAGAAATCAGAATAAATCCAACAACAAAGCAGCCGCGCAGACTAATAAATCTTCATACAATTTTATCAAAAAGAGCGGAAACCCCTTTTGAATTAACATCATTGATAAATATAGTTTTAGAAAATGAAGAAAATTTAATCGTGGGTGATGAAACAATAGAATTACATCCAAAGGCGCAAAAAAATATAGAAAAAATCAGAAACAGCAGAGACTTAGCGATTTATCATCGCGAAAGAATCCGCCGTCTGGGGAAACCCAATCGTACCCTGCTCCAATGCATGGCCTTACTAGGCAATAGAGTAACTTTTAATCAACTGCTCGAAATAGCACAAAATATTGCTGCCATCCAAAATCCAGGAGAAACAATAAACGAGTTAAAAAGAAGCGGTTATGTAACTATTGAAGGAGAAGAAGAAGAAAATGCTGCTGTCAGGCTGCAACATGAAAACTTCAGAGATATTGCATTACAGGCATTATTGCCAAAAGATCGCAGAAAATTGGCAATCCAGGTTTATAATAAAACTAGAAATGATCCAGCTGTCCATAACGATATACTGTTCGCGCTTTTATGCGAAGTATCTCCGGACAGATATTTTGGGGATACGGGATTTTGGAATCAGTATGCCATGCGCGCACAAACCGCACTGCATGATGCAGCGACGCAAAACGCATATGGCAGGGCTTACGGAATGGCAATGACTGTACTTGATGGACTGGAGGGCGAAAGTGAATCAAAATTAGCGCAAGCATTAAAATCATTACAACAAAAAGATAAGGAAGAGGCTAATGTTCCGGACAACATAAAAAAATTAATTGCAGACTGTCTACTGACAATCATAGAAAACGGTGTTTATATAGGCAGATTTTCCAAAGTGCATGAAGCAATAGAAGTCCTCGAAAAAATGGAAGCAAAAAATTATCTTACAAGAGCTTATCTTGCAGGATTTAATGCTGCTTATGCACAGACAGATACTAAACAACTGTCATATTATCACCAAAAAATAAAAAACAGAAAAGATGCGTCACCTGCTATGATTGTAAGTCTGGAAATCCATCTTTCATTTAAAAAAGTGAGAACTCCGGAAGAATGCGAACGATCTATTGAGTTATATGAAACCTTCTCTCCTGAAATTAGAGAATTGGAACAAAGTGATCCAAAAACTTTCCATGAATTGCAACGTTTAAAAACAAGAATAGCTTTTGAACAAACACGTTTGAGAATTTTGGCTTCGGGCGTCGACGGAGATGTTACTGTTGAACCGGGGCATCTGACAGAAGAAGAGACAAACAAAATGCTTGAATCGTTAACAAGGCTGAACAATTTGAACAAAATGCGTCAGCAGCATCCTGGATATTTCGGAGCAACTGAAGAATTATATCTGCTGGATCAATTGGCAAATATGGAAGGATACCTCGGCAATTATCCGGAAGCAATAGATGCATTTAGTGAAGTATGGCGTCTGGCTACTCAAATGGAAATTCCGCGCGAAGCCGCAAGGGCGGCAAAAATCAAAGGGGATATTGAAATAATGGAAGCTCTGGCGCAAATAGAATTCCCGGGACAAGAACACCAAGGTAGAGCAACACCAAAAAAAGTTATTGCTAGGGACAAAGTATTAAAAGCAATACATACTTATACGGAAGAAGGACTCGCATCATTAAAACAAGTTGATAAAGATGACTATTATCAAATCTTGCTGCGTTGCCAACGTATAAGAGCTACGTCTATTTTAATTTCATCATATCAAAACGAAATAACAATAGCTGTTGGATCGCAAAACCAGCCTGAGCTTACCAGAATTAAAACGGAACTTGCCCCACACTTAAAAAATGCGATCGAAGATTTTGAATTTATAAACTCCTCAAAAAATTACGGTCCGTTGCTAGGAGATGGTGAACTTTCTTATTACATTACTTCTGGTATTGGACATGTTCTGCATTGTGCAGATCAACTGAGTCTCACAACGGATGAAATAGGCACAGATATCCCGGACATATTAGACGTACACAAATATAGAAGCTTTTTACCGGGTGCTATATTTGCGGGAATGAATTTTGCGGAACGAAAACGTCTTCATGATAACGTAGGAGAAGTCGATAGAAAACTTGATGGAATAGGCAATATAATACAATTAGGAAAAACCAAAACTTCCGCCATAGGAGAACAAGACAAACAAAGAAGCTTTGAACAACTGGAAGCGTCTCTCCGCAGAATTAAAAACGTCAGACGCGACGCTCAAAGCTAAAAACCTTTAGCCCCCCAACGAATCAGGCAATGCAGTTTTTCCACCCAATGGATCAGGCAAACTTTTAGTTGAAGTGGCCTTTTTAGATTGAGTAGCCTTTACATTAACATTTTTTGGAGCGGAAATATTAGTCTTCCCTTTTATTACAGCAGACTCATATCCAACAGGTTGCAAGACTCTATAAAAGAAAACAAGCCCTACAAGAATAGCCCCTGTTAGTAATCCAAGCCAAAAAATAACCATAGGATGTACCGAGGAAAAAGTTGAATTGCGCATTTTTGTTTTTATTTATTAAGTATAAAACGTATATATTATACCATGGCCATGGCGTTACGTCAACACTCTATATACAAAAATCCCACTTTCCTCTTAAAAAACTTGACAGCAGTAGTATACTAACGTCTTATTAAAAACTATGGCCAACAAAAAAGACACACCAGATCCACTAACCAATAAAGGAGAAGCACCCGATGATCCAACAATCCCTCCTGAACAAGACCCGGGTTTGCCATACGCTCAAACAGTAGTAGCAATGCCAGCGGCAGCACCAGGCGAACAGCCTGAATCGACTCCCGCACCACCTAAAGAAGCAGGTCGGATAGTTTCCGGTGTCAGAAAATCAGCCACAGCAGCCGCAGCCCCATCCGCAGGCGCGAAACCACCTCAACCTCAAAATGTTTTTAGTATATCCTTCTCTCATATCCATCGCTCAGCAGCATTTATAAGGTTAGGGTTAAAAACCCCGGAAAAAAGCATGGATATGCCTTCAGCGCGCCACGCAACATATCTCATGCTAAATACGGAAACTCTTGAGACCGAAACAAATCGCAGAATTGTACGTGACGAAATTGAAATTATAGCGAGTTGTCGCGACTTTGAAGTCTCGGAAGATAATGCGGGCAATTTGGTGATTATTGCATTCTCTGAAAGAGGCGGCGTAGAAAAATTATTTGATATAGAACGAGCCATACGCCAATCCATCCCATCAGCAAGAATGATAATTGGTGATTGTACAATAGAAAGAACCGGACAAAACGAGTTTGCACTTGCCGATAACAACTTAGATGCACATATTGACAATCCTTTGGCTTTAAAAACAGTTGAAGGAAACACATTAATTACAAGCGCACTTGCTGCCAAAATCGACGATCCGGCAAGCAGAGTTGGCAGCAATACAAAACTTTATAAAAAAATCACTACAAATCCAAGATTCGTTCATTTGATAGAGGCGGTCTCTTTGGTCTCAAAAGAACAAGGAGGGCCGGACCGTTTAATCGAATATGAAACGGAATTTGCAGCATTGCTCAAGTATACCACAGACGATGAAACCGGAGTTATATCACTGGAAGCTGCTGCAGGTATGGGAAAATCACGTTTACGCACGGAATTATTAAAAAAATTGCCGGCTTATATTCTCTGTTCACTAAACGCATCCGATCGCAATATCCCGGGGTCAAGTTTAGTAACATTAGCCGGGCAACTTACGGAAGCAATTGAAGAAGATGAATTCCCAACCAAAAGAATGGTTTACGAAAGAGACTTGGTGTCAGCCGGCGATCAAGCTATTGACAAACAAGCCTTAACACTGGCTCAATTCAAAAAATGGGCGCATGCGGATCAAATAAAATTTACAGCCAAACATCCCGAAACTGTTGCTGAACTCTGTTACAGTGCTCTTTTAGAATTAAGGGAATCAAGAGATCCAAAAACTCTCTTCGTGATGGAAGATCTTCATCATGCTGATCGCATATCCGAAGCATTTATAGTTAATCTGGTAGAAAGATACGGCCAAAAAAGCAAAACCCTCATTACAGCTCGCCCGGAAGAAATGTATCAATCACAAGTATTCAAAAATCTAAAAACTCAAAAACCGGAAGAACGATCAAAAGTCAGAGTAATCGCATTAAAGGGACTTGAACTTTTGGAAAAAGATAAATTGGGCCATGATTTTGCATATTACTCTCTGCCACCGGCATTAAGAGAAAATAGATCAATCAGATCATGGTATCAACTCTTGGCTAGAAAAGCCAAAAAATCACCATTGATAATGAAAGGTTTCATGGACCAGGTTGCTACATTTAACGCGGAAACGGGAAGTTATCCAAACCTTCAGGTCATAGGAGATACAATCGAAGTAACCGGAGACTGCCTTGAAAGAATCGACAGGATAAATCCGAATTCAGGCAGTGACATTGCAACATATTTCCAAGAAAGAATAGCTGTACTCCCGCAAAAAGCTCGCAGACTTTTGCAATGTATTGCATTAATGGAAGAAAGATTAACGCCATGGCAAACAATTCAACTGGCTGAAAAGGTGCTTGGCATAACTCCTACCGAACTAACAACCATAGCATCGGGACTTTACGCAGCAGGTTACTTTGTAGAAGATAAACTCCAAAAGAATTCCTGCAGACTCCAACACGAATCAACCAGAGAAATTGTTGTAAGTTCGATTGAAGACGAAAAAACAAAGGTAGGACTCGCAAGAGATCTTTATGATTTATTCAAGAAAGATGAAGGATTGGCAACCAAAACCAAACACGCACTGGCTCATGTAATAGGGAAAAATATGCCGCAGGCTGTAGAAAGCGATCATGAAGAATTCTGGCAAGAATATGGCGGGCTTACAGAACAATTATTTGCAGATGCGGAATATCATAATGATGCGCAGTATGGATATGAAACAGCAACAGAAGTATTAAGAGTGCCGGCTATACAACACTGCATAATCGCACTGAACGAAGGAAGCAGAACATATCCGGAAAATATGGAGACATTAGCTATAAAATGCCTGATGTCCAAAGCTGATAATGCAAAATTTTTGGGAAAATTTGATGAAAGTGAAAAAATTATCTCAACTCTGAAGCTATTACATAGACGCTTGCCTGGAGAAATAGATATTCTAGCAGTACATCTTATAGAGTTTGAAAAAGCTTGCATGGAATCCGATCCGAAAAAATTAAAAGATGTTTACGAAGAAATAAAAGCATGTGGCAAGCCTATTCCAAAAAGTGTCCAAATAACGCTGGATATCAGACTAGCCGTATTCCAAAATAAACTTGCTGACGCCATAACGATTTATCTCAAACACAAAACATCCCTGCAAAGTGAAGCCGAAGAATACGCCAAAACTCACAGTTCTCCATCCCCGATTTATCTGGACATGAAAAGACTTTGCGAAACAAGATGTCCGTACGAATTACTAAAACGCGTAGAAAGTCGTGTAGATGGGCGTGATTTTGACGACGATTTTATCAGACAAAAAGAAGCTTTTACACAAAAAAACCAAAGACGACTGGAAGAACTCATAGGAGTGCTTGCTGATATTGATAAAATCGTAAAATCTCATCCGATGACACTTAATCCTTGGTCTGAAGTTAGAGTTATTGAACAGCAGGGCGAAATGTTAAGTTGCCTTGGCAGATACGATGAAGCATTACAATTCTTATCTGAATCATGGAGAATAGCAATGCAACTCGGACTTTATGAGCATGCGGCGAGAGTGGCAAAAGGCAAAGGAGACACGGAAATAATGCAAGCCCTGACAGGGCCGAGTGAGTTCCGAATAGAATTAATCAAAAAAGCAATAAATACATATAGTACGGAAGGGTTAACAGAGGCTGGCCCACATATCAGTGAACAAGCCGTTTATCAATTTATTTTAAGAGTGGAGCGTATTCGCGCTATAGGTATTTTAGCTTTGGAACTTGGAGAAAGAGATGGTCAAAAACTAAAACCATATATTGAAATGACAATAGCAGACTTCAAATCTCTTAACAAAACACCCCATTGGGCGGAAGCAGCAACAAATCCAAAAAACCGTTGGCACTCAATCATCCACTATTATTTGATGGGATATGTCGGACATATTTTAAAAACAGCCAATGAGACCGGAATAAAAATTGATGAATATCTTGAACCGGGTGAGGATCTTTATGATGAAGCGGAGTATCCTTTTATGAATATTGGGTGCATGGAAAGAGCAATAGAGATGGGAGACAATACGACAGATCTTGGATTTGGCGAAGTAGGAAGAAAAATGGATGGCCTGCATATTTTAGTGCAAGCGCTCCGTCGCAGAGAACATCTCTTGGGCAAACATAAAAGAGCGGAAAGAGAAGAAAGTTTCCGCCACGACGCCGAAACAATTAGCGTACCAAGGGGCTATGCCGCAACAATAGAAATAGGAATAAACACAAAAGAGGTTGTGATTATTGATCCTATTCAACAACACGAACAAAAATTCACAGAGAGTGCGGGATATTTGAGAGAACTTACACAAAGAATACTTGGCGGAAACGAACAGGAACGATTAACCAAAGCAGAGATGAAAATAAATATTGTACAAGTTATTTCCGAATTTGAGAGAATCAATATAAATTATCCGATGTTGGCGCAGGACCCGGAAAGTCTTTATCAAGTTATGGGATATATGGGCAATATCATACAAACCGCTCATAGAGAAAGCATCCAAATCGATGACAATATTTTCAATGAAGTGCAGTATCCATATATGAAACTGGAAAACGTCTCGGCCGCTTATGAATTTGGCAAACGAGTCGTTGATCTTGGCCATCAAAACGAAGTTGAGAAAAAAATGGACGGACTGTTTTCGTTATTAACTTCTTTAAAAAACAGACAATATCAACAAAGAAAACAGGCTCATCAAAAAAGAGACCAAGAATCTTTAGCAAAAAGAGCTGCGTAAAACTCGCGTAGCCAAATTCAAATTTATGAATTAGAATGTGGCGCGAAAACAAGCCAATATAATTTTCTTATGAAAAAATTTATCCTCAAATCAATCATTACAATAACAGCCACAGCCTTATTCATATTAATCCAAAGCGCTGCGGCATTTGCCTTCTATGCTGACGTGCCGGAAACTCATGAATACTACAATTCAATCAACACTTTAAATTCCCTGGGCCGCCTTCCGGTGGAAGATTACAATCTATTTCATCCGGACGACAGATTAAAAAAAGGCGAACTATATAAACTCGTCCTGACTTACGGAATGGCTGACATCTCACAAGAAATAGACCTCCCCTACTCTGACATAAGCAGCGATTCTCCATACGCAAAATATATTCAGACAGCAATCGATACACAAATCTTAAAACCAACAAGCACTCTTTTTGGATTAAACAGAAAAATCACAAAAAAAGTCGCATTAACAACAATGTTTGGCAGTCTCGGACTCGGCGGAAATTATTTTTTCCCAAAAGTAGACTTCCCATTCACCGATATGGATGCTGATTCAGACATCGCTCCGCTGGCTTTCAAAGCATCACAACTGAAAATTCTTGAGAAATCAGACCCGAAACTTTTTCTCAAAAACAAAAAAATCACAAAGGCTGAAGCCGTAGATTATCTATACAAAATCAAACAGGCCGGACAATCTTCCATATCAATCACTCTCACGACAAACGGCAATGGAACAAATGGAATAAATGCAACAGCTACCCAAAAAGAACTGTTAGACAACAAAAGCTTTTTAACTCTCCTCGACGTCTGGTCAAGCCTAAATGAAAAATTCCTATATAAAGATCAATTAAAAGACCAAGACTTAATTTTTGGGGCAATTAAAGGCATGGTATCGGAAGCGACTGAAAAAGATAAATACACAACATTCGAAGCTCCATCGGAAAAAAGCGCAATCCTTGATAACTTATCAACGCAATACGAAGGAGTAGGCATCATCATTGAAATGATAGACAACAAAGTCACTGTGGTATCCCCTTTCAAAGATTCCCCTGCGGAAAAAGCCGGCATAAAAGCAAAAGATGTAATCATAAAAGTTGATGGTCAGTCTGTAAAAGACCTACAGCTGAATGATGTCTCAAAAAAAATCAAAGGCCCGGCAAAAAGCGAAGTAAAACTCACGATATCAAGAAGCGATCAAGAAATGGAGTTTACTATCATTCGTGAATTTATAATGGTAAAAAGTGTCACCCAAAAAATCCTTACGACAACATCAGGCAAAACAGTCGGCTATCTTGATCTCCTGACATTTGGAGAAGGCACGTATGATGAATTTTTAACCGCTGCCAAAGATTTAATCAAGCAAAATCTTGCAGGACTTATAATTGATTTGAGAAATAATCCGGGAGGATATGTGGATGTGGCTGTAAATATTATCAGTCTTTTTACAGATGAAGTAAAAACCGTAGTGACAATGGAATCGGGAGATAAACAAACCGAAACTTACAAGACCAATGGCAACGGATTATTAAAAAATTACAAAGTTATAATATTGATAAATGAAGGATCCGCTTCCGCTTCGGAAATTGTCGCCGGGGCGCTAAAGGATTATCAAATTGCAACATTGATAGGCAAAAAATCTTTTGGCAAAGGCACAGCACAGGAACTTAAGACATACAAAGACGGTTCTGTATTCAAATACACAATATCAAATTGGCTGACTCCAAACGGAACCAAAATCAACGGCACAGGCATTACGCCTGACAAAATCGTGGAAAATGCCGCAAGCTCGGATGATCAACTGAACGCAGCCTTAACGGAATTTAACTAAATCTGTCCCCTGGCCTTTAAAAGCTCCTCAGGATTAGTCGTAACAATCTTATCTTCACCATAAGAAGCGATAACTTGTATCGCAACATGTTTTAGTCCGGCAAAAAACAAACCTTGCCCGATTCCGCTATTCAAAAGTACATACTTTTCCCCATCCGTAAGATTAAAAATCTTTGCCAAAGTATCAACAGCGGACGGTGCTTGTTTAAGCAAAAGCTGCAATGAAGAGTTTGTAATAATCGGCTTACCGTAATCACTCTTAATGAAGTCCTCAACATCCTGAGTAATAGTCGTAACTCCGAGATAATATTTGCGCGCTCTCTTAACCAAACCATACAAAAATTTCGCACTATCTTCATGCTGCATCATTGACCACGCCTCATCGATAACGAGAATTCTCTTTTTAAGTTCGCTACGCACTCTATTCCAAATATAATTAAGAATAATATACATGGCGATCGGACGAAGCGCGTCCTCAAGATCACGAATACAGAACACCATCATGCCGCCCGACAAATCCACATTGGTCGGCTTGTTAAAAATTCCGGAATATGAACCGGTTGTATACTTTGAAAGCCTCTGTACCAAACTTGAAGCGCCTTCGGAAGAATTAAGAATCCTATATAAATCCTCCATGGTCGGCGGTTCAAATTTTGACGGATCAACTACTTCCATTGTAATCCCCTTCATAGCATAAACATCAATAAGCGCCTTATCCAAAATACCTTCTTCTCCCGGAGTTATTTCCTCAAGCATTAACTTTAACAAACCGTGCAAAGTGATAATGTTTGAACGAAGTAAATCTCCGGCCTGCACTTCATCTCCCTCAATCGGCTTTGGCAAATCAAAAGGATTAATTCTGCGATCACTATTCAAACTCAGTCTTAAATAAGTGCCGCCAACAGTATTGGCAAGCGCCTCATATTCATTTTCCGGATCAATTACAATCACATCAGTGCCCATCATCATCATTCTCAAAATTTCCAACTTTACGGAATAAGATTTACCGGCACCTGACTTGGCAAACACAACACTGTTCGCGTTTTCCAAAGCAAAACGATCGAAAATAATCAAACTGTCATTGTGGCGATTTAGGCCGTACAATATACCTTTATCCGAAGTAAGATCGGATGATGTGAATGGAAAAGTTGTTGAAAGCGGACTCGTATTCATATTGCGAATCGTATAAATCTCATCCAGACAAAGCGGCAAACAGGAATTAAAGCCATGTTCGGCCTGAATGGAAGCTCTCTTTACCATAACCAATTTACCTCCAAGCAAACTTTCAAGTTGCTTCGAAACTTTTTCAAGTTTTTTCTCGCTATCGGAATAAATCGTAAAATACAAAGCGAATTGGAAGAATTTTTCTTGTCCGCGCTGGATTTCCGTACGAAGCTGTTCCGCATCCTCAAGCGCGGTTTCAAGCGCCGGATCGCGCACCATTCCCCTCTCGGAATTAATACGAATACCGGATTGCATTTGCGCAACTTTCTTTCGCAAAATTTTCATAATATCCGCTGATCCTATCGGATAAATAAATTGAGAAATATCCATGGTCACATCAAAATTTATGACAGGAGCCAGCCAATTCACATCCAAATAACGCGGATATGAAAAAACATAGAACGATTGGGCATAAAAACCATCCATGTGAATTTTATCATAAAGAATTTCCATGGACGCCGGAGCAATCAAATCTTTAATGGAAGCCAAACCTTCTTGGTAAATTTTTTCCGCCTCAATATATTTTTGTTTTTCTTGCGAAGAAATTTTTACTGCCACGCCTTTGTCAACTTTCTCTACAACTTCTTTATGTTGATCGGTATGGAAAGAAAATAAAGATTTAAGCTTATCCAGAACGGATTTTTTTTGTTTAGCGGTCTCTTGAAATTTAGCCTTATCAATTTCAGTTGATTGCAATTCTTGTAATTCCACTAAACGATGACCGGTTTTTGGATCATAGCCGGCCTTTGCCATCTTAGCAGCAGCCTCAATATCAACTTTGGAAATAACTTCTAATGAAGGCTTAACTTCCACTCTGGAAGCGGGATTAATACCCAATTCTGTAGAAGTTGGTTTTTCCTCATGTATATTTGGAATAACGAATGAACCGGCGGAAGCTCCTCCGACATCAGCGATCTTTCCTTTAGCAGCCTTATCGGATTCCGTAAGCCACTGAGGAGTTTCGGTTTTTTGAACAAAATCTCGAGAAAAGATCTGTTTACCACTCTGCTCGTCAGCTTTAACCGGAGGTACTGCTTGAGTCTCAACAGTTTGCGCGACGACCTGTTGTCCAATTGTTGATAAGCCTGCACCTTGTGACGGCTGTGCAACAACATCCTGCGACGTACTGCTTTGTACAACCTGATCGGTTTGTATTTGTTTTGGATCCATTTTGTTTTTATTTCTACTCGGAAATTCTTAATATTTTACCAAAAAAACACCAAAAACACAAGTGTTATGACTCAAAAAAACTAAAAAAAGACAACAAGGCGAAAAAAAATTGAAAGAATAGAGTGAAAAGTGGGGTTGGGATTGGATTGGAAAAATCTACAGATAGCTTGAATCTACTACCGTAATAACAGGCCTGAGACAAACCTCAGAAAAGTTTTGTAAATCCCTATTTTTGTGCTAGCATACTCGCCGATCTTAAATTTAAATAAATATGGCTAAACAGAACAAAAAGAATAAGCAAAAAGTCAAAAAAGCAGCAAAAATCCCAAGTAAAAAGCCGCCAAAGAAAATTTTAAAAACTCAAAAAATCCCAAAGCATAAGGAAAATCTTCAGCTTTTCTCTCTGCCTGAAAACGACGCGACAAACAAAACCCCGGAAACAAGCCCGCAAGAAACTCCACCAACCATAATTACTCCAACAAACCTACCCCGAATCAACGTAAACGACCGCCAAATCACAACGGAAATGGAAAGTTCATATCTGGAATATGCCATGAGCGTTATCGTTTCCCGCGCGCTTCCCGACGTTAGAGACGGTCTAAAACCCGTTCACAGACGCATCCTTCACGCCATGAATGAAATGGGCTTAAAATCCAGTTCTTCATTCCGCAAATCCGCTGCTGTTGTGGGTGAGGTGCTCGCAAAATATCATCCGCACGGTGACGTTGCCGTTTACGACTCTATGGTAAGAATGGCTCAAGATTTCGCAATGAGATACGAACTCGTACGCGGTCAGGGTAACTTTGGATCCATTGATGGAGATCCTCCTGCCGCCATGCGTTATACAGAGGCAAAAATGGAAAAAATCACAGATGAAATGCTGGAAGATATAGACAAAGAAACAGTAAACTGGCGCGACAATTACGACGGACGATACAAGGAACCGATCGTCCTCCCAACAAAACTGCCACAACTCCTTCTTAACGGCTCAACAGGTATTGCGGTTGGTATGGCGACTTCCATTCCTCCACACAATCTTGGTGAAGTTATCGACGGAGTAATCCATCTTTCAAATAATCCGGACGCAACAATTGACGACCTGATGCAATTCATCAAGGGTCCGGACTTTCCTACCGGAGGATTATTGTACAATATAGCAGATATCAAAACAGCCTTCGCAACGGGCCGAGGAGGCATGGTTCTCCGCTCCAAAACCGAAATAGTGGAAAAGAAAAACGGAAGATTTGAAATCCTGGTAACGGAAATCCCATATCAAGTTAATAAATCAAACTTAATAACCAAAGTTGCGGAATTGGTCCGCGATAAAAAAATCCAAGGAATAACGGATATCCGCGATGAATCCAACAAAGATGGAATTCGCATTGTAATTGAACTGAAAAAAGACAGCTATCCGAAAAAAATTCTAAATCAACTTTTCAAACTTACACAACTGCAATCGGCTTTCAATATGAATATGATTGCGCTTGTTGATGAAATTCAGCCACATCTTCTTGATCTAAAACAAGTACTTTAACATTTTATCACTCATCGCAAAGAAGTTATCACGCGCCGCACGCAATTTGACCTCAAGATGGCACAAGCCAGAGAGCATATTTTGGAAGGTTTAAAAATCGCGATCGACAATATCGACGCTGTAATCAAAACCATTCGCGCATCGGAAACAAAAGAAGAAGCTCTTGAGCAATTAATAAAAAAATTCAAACTCACAGAAGCTCAAGGCAAAGCCATTTTGGAAATGAAACTCCAAACTCTTGCCGGACTTGAAAGACAAAAAATCGAAGATGAACTAGCTGAAAAAATAGCACTGATTAAAGACCTGGAAAACATTCTCAAAGACACCAAAAAAGTATTAAAAATCATGCAGGACGAATTGATTGAACTCAAAGCGAAATATGCTGATGATCGCAGGACTGAAATCGTTCCTTCGGCTGTTAACGCAATTTCGCAAAAAGACACTATTCCAAACGAAGCTGTAATAATAATGCTCAGCCGCGAAAACTACATTAAACGCATGCCGACAAACACATTCCGCACACAAAATCGCGGCGGCAAAGGCATAATCGGAGGCACAACAAAAGAAGAAGACGAAATAAAACTTATAAAATATGCATTCAATCATGACGAACTTTTGTATTTCACAAACCAAGGACGCGTCTTCCGTTTGCCTGCCTACGAAATTCCAAAAACTTCACGCCAAGCAAAAGGACAAGCCATCGTAAACCTACTTCAATTGCAAGAAAATGAAACCGTTACGGCCATATTAAACGCAGGTGAAAAATTCAGCGGAGAATACTTGTTTATGGCAACCAAAAAAGGCACTATCAAAAAAACACCAGTTGAAGATTTCAAAAATGTTCGCAAAAGCGGCCTAATCGCAATCAAACTGCGACCAGGGGATTCTCTTGAATGGGTAAAAGAAACATCCGAAGGCAACGAAATTATTTTAGTCAGCCATGAAGGGAAATGTATCAGATTTAATGCGCAAGACGCACGACCGCTGGGACGAGCATCAATAGGAGTCAGAGGAATAAGATTAAAAGGTAATGATCAAGTTGTGGAAATGGATGTAATCAAAGACCACGACCATGCTGAACTTTTGGTAATAATGGAAAACGGTTTAGGCAAAATGACAAAAGTCCAAAACTATCGCTTCCAGGCGCGCGGCGGCACAGGAGTAAAAACCGCAAATATTACAACCAAAACCGGTAAAATCGTTGGAGCTAAAGTTTTAGATAAGGACACTGATGCAGACTTGATCATAATTTCAAAAGCCGGCCAAGTAATTCGCCTGAATTCAAAACAAATTCCTTCACAAGGTCGCACAACACAGGGAGTTTATCTCATGAGAATGCGCCCAAATGACAAAGTTGCTTCCATTTCCATGGTTGCAACACTGGAAAATCAGGAAGGAGGGGTTCCTTCGGAAGAACTGGCAGAAGAGGCGGAGGAAATTGCCGAAGAAGCATCCACAAAATAACATTGCCATGTCCATGAAAAAATTCACGCAATTTTTAATCGGACTCACTGCGGCTCTAACTCTAAGCCAAATTGCATTCGCGGCATATAACGGAGACTTGGCAATAAACCGAAAGGACATCACATTTTCCACAAGTAACTTCACTGAGGGACGTCCTATCCGCATTTACGCTACTGCAAGCAACAATAGCGGCGAAGATCTGCTCGGTGTCGTAAGATTTTTCGACAACGGAGAACAGATTGGCGGAGACCAAGTTATTTCAATTTTTGCTGAAAAAACAGATGGAGTTTTCATAGATTGGACAGCGGAGTATGGCAATCGCGAAATCGCAGTAAAAATATTCCCATGGAAACCTGAAATAGACGATCCGAGCAATAATGTAATCGCAGAAACAATTTTTGTTGTACAAGACACGGATCACGATGGAGTTCCAAATACAAACGATGACGATGATGACAATGATAATGTAAAAGATGATGAAGATGCCTTCTCCCTGGATGCGTCCGAACAAAAAGATACGGACGGCGATAGCAAAGGCGACAACAAAGATGATGACGATGATAATGATGGTGTCCCTGATCAATTCGATGATCTGCCGCTTGATGCAAATGAAACAATTGACAGTGACAAAGACGGCATTGGCAATATCGCGGATCAGGACGATGACAATGACAATATTCCTGATACGGAAGAAGAAAAAATCGGTCTAAACCCAATTAATCCGGATACTGATCAAGACAAAGTGGATGACAATAAAGACGCTTTCCCATTAAATCCCGCTGAACAAGTAGACACTGACAAAGATAAAATCGGAAACACCACAGATACTGACGACGATAATGACGGGCTTAAGGACTTAGAAGATCCCTTCCCTCTTAATAAGCCCCCGGTAATCAAACTCAGCGACAATGATTTTACCCTGGACCTGCTCAACGAAAACACCTTTGATGCCACACCTTCATATGACGACGACGGTAAAATAGTCAGTTATAAATGGGAAATTGATGACAAACCGGTAGAAGAAGGAAATGCTATAACTCATATTTTCCGCGAACTTGGAAAACACAAAATAAAACTAACAATTACCGATGACAGTGGAGAGTCGGTCAGTAAAGAATTGGAAGTAAACATTTTCAATATCGCCCTATACAAACAGATTGGAATAAGCTTGATCGCAATTTTACTTGCACTCATACTGTATTTTAAGTATATTTCCCCAGCCAATAAAAAGTAACACTATGAAATCAGACATTCATCCAAAATATCAAACAATTACATTCTCTTGTGCTTGCGGCGCTAAATTCACAGCAGGCTCAACAATGGAAAAAAATTTCGATACTGAAATTTGTTCCGCCTGTCATCCATTCTTCACAGGCAAACAAAAATTAATTGATACATCCGGCCGCGTTGACAAATTCATCGCCAAGATGAAAAAAGCTCAAGCCGCAGCTGAAAAGAAAGTAAAAAAAATCAAAAAAGGTGCGAAGGCTGAAGAAGCGGAGGAAACTACAGAAGCTGAAACAACTAAGAAAAAAGAAGAGTAAAGAACCTAAAATATTTGATTTATCACCAATACTCCATCTTCCCTGATATAAAATTCAGGTCTATACGTCAAACTTGCAATCTAGTCAAAAAAATCTTATATTTAAGCCATGGGCAGCACTTTTGGCACATTATTCAAGATCACAACCTGGGGAGAATCCCATGGACCTGCAACAGGAGCAATCATTGACGGTTGCCCTTCAGGACTTGATTTGTCAGAAAATGACATTCAAAAAGAAGTAAATCGCCGCAAGCCACAAGTAGGATCCAAAATTTCCACAACCCGCCGCGAAAAAGATAAAGTCCATATCTTATCAGGTGTTTTTGAAGGTAAAACAACAGGAACGCCAATCAGTCTGTTAGTTTACAACAAAGACGCTCACCCACAAGATTATTCAAAAATCAAAGATATCTATCGCCCATCTCATGCAGATTACACCTATGATCTGAAGTATGGTTTTCGGGACTATCGAGGAGGTGGACGCGCTTCCGGACGCGAAACTTTGGCGCGAGTCATGGCGGGTGCAATAGCCAAAAAACTCTTAAAAGTTAAGGTGAAAACTGAAATTTTTGGATATACGGTGCAAGTTGGAGACATAAAAGCTATCAAATTTAACAGATCGGAAATAGAAAAAAACGAGCTTAGATGCGCTGATAAAGATGCGGCAGCCAAAATGCTGAAATTTATCGAAAAAATCCGCTTCGCATCAGGAGATTCCATCGGAGCAATAATCGAGATAATCATAAAAAACCCTCCAAAAGGCTTAGGTGAACCTGTTTTTGACAAACTGGACGCGGATTTGGCAAAAGCCATGATGTCCATAGGCGCTGTAAAAGGAGTTGAAATAGGCGCGGGATTCAAAGTCGCCACAATGAAAGGAAGCGAAAATAACGATCAGATGCAAGCCCGCCAAGGCGGGCCAATCCCCCCAACCAAATCCGGAAAAGTCCACTTCTTAAGCAATAACTCCGGCGGCATTTTAGGAGGAATTTCAACAGGAGAAGACATTATCATCAGATTAGCCATCAAGCCGGTACCATCTATCAGCCTAAAACTCAAAACTATAGATAAAAAAGGCAAAAACACCCTCATCCAAACCCTCGGCCGCCACGATTGTTGCCTGGCTCCAAGGATTATACCTGTAGCGGAAGCTATGGCAGCTTTGGTGATTGCTGATAAATGGCTGGAACAAAAATAAAAACAAGTAAAAAGATTAGAAGGAAGTCACGGTTTTGCAAACTTTTCTACACCATCAGGGGAAAGCAAGGTGAATGTTTTTATTAGAAACGCCAGTATTGAAGTATATTTAACCATGGCCCCTGGGATCACAACTCCAAATCAGGTTATGCGCGATGTAATGGGCCAAATTGAAGTCTGCCTTTCAGGTCTGGCAAATTAGGTTTACAGATCAAAATTTCCAAACCCGTTCCCGGGAACGGGTTGCTACTTATGCGAACCGTCGTGACGTCACGACGGTCGGAATTAAAACATAAATTCCGAAAAACACCAAAACTATCCCCGGGGACAGTTTTTATAGTTGATTTGTAAAAAAGTAAAAAATTTTACATTTTTACAAATTTGCAATCAGAACATGGCAGACAGGTAAGCAACAAAT
>CAYHSM010000003.1:17367-24891 GCA_964359325.1 uncultured Candidatus Peribacteria bacterium | reverse complement strand
AAAAATATTGAATTTGATATTGAAGAAGATGAAGTTTCTGACAAAAAATCAAATGTAACCAATGATTTTGTTTCTCCGGTTGTATTTGATAATGATCAAAGCGATACAGTGACTTTGAGCTATACCATTGATGAAGATGCTGCAGTATTTGTAGCTGTTTACGAAGGTGTTTCTACAGGCGGTAAGGCTGAAATTGAACTTTTGGATTTTGTAGAACAAGCTTCCGGTTCTCACACTGTTGAATGGAACGGCAAAAATGACAAGAATAAGACTCTTAGCGATGGTGTTTACACCTACAAGCTTATTTCTAAAGCCAATGGCAATTACAAAGAAACTGAAATTGGCAGATTTGTAGTTGGAAATTCCGGAGATTTTGTTTCACCGGAACCTACACCTACACCAGAACCTACACCAGTGCCAGTACTTTCTTGTGGCGATTACACAGACACAAAATTCATTGCAAATAGCGATTATGAACTTTGCGCCGCTATTGACTGGGTAACTACACAAGGCGTCTTCGGAGGCTATTCTGACGGTACTTTTAGTCCTTACAACACAATTAACAGAGCTGAAGTACTTAAAGTTGTATTCGAAGCTTTTAAGGATGTTACCATTCTTCCAAACGATGGTTCAACTCAAGGTTTCTTTGATCTAGATCCATCCGCTTGGTATATGCCATACGTAAGAACTGCAAAGTTCTACGGAATGCTACAAGGTTATTCCGATGGCAGCGCAGGCGTAACAAAAAATATCAGCAGAGCTGAATTCTTAAAATTTACTCTTAAGGCAAGTGAAGCATTTACAGGCTATACAGTTCCAAAATATGCTTTCTCTTACTACGTTGATGTTAATGTAAACGATCCAGGCCAATCTTGGTTTAAAGATTTTGCAGGCGTGGCTTATGAAATGAATCTATTCAATATTTATGACAAGAATTATGTATATGGCTCACCTGTATATTTACAACCAAGCAAATTGGTAACAAGAGGTGAAGTGGCTTTGGTTCTTTACAGAATGTATAACGCAGGATTACTTGGTTATACGCCATGGGAAGATGGAATGTACTACTAAGAAGTAGTAGCAATAAAATTACGTACGAACGACATTTTTCATAGGAATGAGGGGAAAAAACCCGGCGCAAGCCGGGTTTTTTCTTGGGATCCACAAGATCCAAGCTTTCGCTTGTTCGCGCTCGCGCCGTGCGCTCGCCAGGTGCTTCATCGTGCGTTTCTCCATTTACTTGTAAAAAAATCCATTCCGATACGTATCCTTTTAAGGTGTTGCGTATGTATATTTTGTTGACAAATTTGCGAAGTATATGTACAATTCATCCCCTAATCTCTACTGCCCATAGGATGCCCGCTTAATGTGACGGTATTCATGAGCCGTTAGCAGAACAGGTTTAAAACGCCTTTTTTAGTCGCTTAATTGCGGCTAGTTTTGGTGGCCTGCCTTCGGCAGGCAAGGCCTGCGATGAGTATGGGATTAGATGATCTTTAACAACTCGCAAGGTAAAAATTTCAGCTTTGCTGAAATTTTTTTTCATAGCTCGGCTTTAGCGCCGGGCAACAATTTTACTAATAAGCTACTAGGGCTGTCGACATGGAGGCAACGGCAGGTTCTTAAGTCTTTATCTTTTAGAAGCGGGCACTTTTAAGGGTAGAGCCACGCCACAGGCGGGCTTTAGATTTAAGATCTTCGCCAGTTGTCTTCATGTCGACGGTCCTAGCAAGCGGAATCAAGAGATGTAATCAAGAGTTTAAGAAAGGAGGTAAAACTTTTCTAACTCTTGATTATACGCTCTAAGAAATTCTTCTTTGGGCGTATACAGAAACATCTCATGCCACTGCTGGACTTTCATATAAGGTGTTGGTCGAGGGCAACGAGCTCGACCTTCGACCTTCGCCAGTGCTGTACGGGAAAATGGCCGACTCCTCAAGGGTAGGCCACCCTACGGATCGGCTGACTTGGTTTTAGGTCTAGGTGCTTTTACTTACGCCTGCCGAAAAGGCGGGCAAAATGGAGGAACTGCCATGAAGAAGAACCTGTTCTGGAATTTGACCAGCTGCATCCTGCTGGTCACGCTGCTCGCGGTCTTCGGACTCGCGGGCTGCGCGAATGAAGGTGCGCCGGAGGAGGGTGACACCTCTCTCGGCTACGGCGGCGACGACGACACGAGTAATTGTGTTCCCTGCGAGCCGGGCACCCTGGTGACCGGCACCGACGAGCTCGGGCAGCTCTGCTGCGGGCTCTCGGTAGGAACTGTGCCGTACGACCCGTGCCACGGGGCGTGCGGTCCGGCGACGGTCTGCAACAAGAACGCGAATCCGGCTGTGTGCGTCCCCCTGGGATGCGACGACGGCAACCCCTGCACGGACGACTCCGGCGACCAGGTGAACGGGTGCGTGAACGTGGTGAACAACGCGAACTGCAACGACAACAACGCGTGCACCACGGACTCCTGCGACCCCAAGGTCGGCTGTGTCTTCACCAACAACAACGTGGGGTGCGACGACACCAACCCCTGCACCACCAACGACGCCTGCAACGGCGGAGCGTGCGTGGGCGGGGCAGCGACCGTGTGCACCGACAACAACGCGTGCACCACGGACTCCTGCGACCCCAAGGTCGCCGGTGGTTGCGTCTTCACCAACAACAACGCCGCGTGCGATGATGGCAATGCGTGCACCAACGGAGACACGTGTGCTGCCGGAATCTGCGGCGGTGGGGCTGCTGTCGTGTGCAACGATGGCAATGCCTGCACGGCGGATACCTGCGTCCAACAGGTCGGGTGCGTATACGCCCCGATCGTGCCGTGCAACTTGCCCCCGTGCGACGACAACAATGTCTGCACGGACGACTCCGGAGTTGCCGGAGCCTGCGTCTACGTCAAGAACGTGGCGCAGTGCGACGACAAAAACCCGTGCACCAGCAACGACCTCTGCAACGGCGGAGTCTGTGCTGGAAATGGGGGGCCCAACTGCGACGATGGCAACCCCTGCACGGATGACACCTGCAACCTGGTCGCCGGCTGCGGCCACACGAACAACGTGGCAGCGTGCAGCGATAACAATGCCTGCACCACCGGCGACACGTGTGCCGGCAGCCTCTGCGTTCCTGGGGCGGCAACCCCGTGCAACGACAACAACGGCTGCACCACGGACAGCTGTGCTGTTCTCACGGGCTGCGTCTTCACTCCCAAACCGGACTGTCAGGGCGGAGCCGAGATCTGCGGCAACGCCTTGGACGACGACGGTGATGGACTGACTGACTGCTCGGACGTGGCGGACTGCGATGGAAATGCTGCCGCGTACAGTCTGTACGTCTACTCTCCGGGCGGATCGGTCTCGGTTCTGCCAAAGGGATGGGGTACGGCTCTGGACTTCCCCATCCCAGGGGCCGGGGAACAGCTCTCGCTGGACTTCCTGTGCTCGGAGCTGCCATTCGCGGTCGCTGTCAACGGCGGCCTGGCAGGTCCGACGCAGGCGTGGGTCCAGGCCTCTGTGCCGGGAGGAGCGGTGCCCGACCTCTGGAAATTCGCGGTGTACGTGCCGTGGGTTGGGCCGCCGGTGACCAATCCCGTGGGTAACTTCGTCCCCTCTAAGGACTTCTCGGTCCCGGGGAAAGAAAACTTCCTGGTGAGGTACCCGGCACCCCCGGTGCCCTGACCTGACGCCGCCCACTTCCTGAGCCGGCTCCAAACACCCTGACCCCTGGAGCCGGCTTCCTCATCTTTCCATCCAAACTACTACCCCGAAATGCTTCCTTCCTGTTCCTCGCGGCCCCGCCACCTTCCAGCAATGGGAGTGGTGGCGGGGCCGCATCCTGCCTTTCTTAGATGTTTAGCTGAAGGTCAATCAAATTGACACTTCAACTAACAAAATCTAAGAAAAGACAAAACTAGCCTTGCGAGTTGTTTATTTTAATTTCAAACTCTATTTTGGCGATCCTGCCTATTTTTTCCATTCCCGCTTTGCCCGCCTCTGGCGTGGGGAATTGGATTTCGCATAAGCAACAAAGTGTCCCCGGGGACACTTTTGATAGTTTCATTTCTGCATAAAAAAAGACCCCTCCGATAATCGAAGAGGCCTTTTTATGTATGCAACCCGCCTCCGGCGGGGAAAATTCTTGAACCGTTATTCTAATTACAAATTACTGTCATTCCCTTGATCCTCACCTTCTCCTTGTCCATTGCAAGCTCTCTTATCTTTATTAAATTCTTTCCATGCTGCTTTTCTGCCAACATCTAAAGCTCTGCGCTCTTTTTTCCATGTGCCTTTAAAAGCGTCCCAGGCGTTTCTTATAGCTTCTTTGCGAGCCTTGCGATCCGTCATTCCCCAAGCTGCTTTCAGGGCATCTCTGCGCGCAACCAATGCGGCTTTTACGTTTGTGTAATATGTATCCAATGCTATGATAATTGCATTATCGCGTTTTTCTACCGCAGTTTGCATACAAACCAAATCAACGTCTTTTTCTTTCATTTTAACTTCCTTTTCCGTTTTATGGTCCGGTTTTTCTGTCACTCCTGTATCAGTACTAGTATTTGTTCCACTGTTTGTCCCAGCTGTGGACGTGTCGGTACTTGTCGTGGTGGTTGCAGTGCCGGTCGTGTTTGACGTGCCTGCATTTGTCGTGTCATCGGCAAAAACAGGAACAGAGCCTACCGCTAAAACTCCAAGCGCCACAAGAATTGAAATTATGCGTTTTGTGTACATATTTTTTGTGGTTAAAAAAATAAAAATTATATTTTAAATTTAACATTTGTCAGAAATGGATACAAATAATATGGGGAAATATTACAAGAATATATTAGCGTCTTTTAAAATAGCTTTTAAAGTGCCTATCGGAATATCTTTTGAATGGATCGGCACTATCACTTTTAAATTATTTTTGAAGTTTTTAAAAAGAGCATGACTGCCATTTTGACGCACAAAATAAAAGCTGTGTTTCCCTAGTAATTTTATTAATTTTTTCGGACTGAAATTATATTTTGACATGCTTTTTTGCCTCATTAATTAGATCATCGAAAGTTTGTTCTTCCAGTTCTTGATCTATGTATAATGAGACAGCGTTTTTGAGATTTTTGAGAGCTTCTTCTGGAGTATTGCCGAAAGTATGACAGCCTTTCAGTTCCGGACAGAAGGCGTGAAATTTGTCTCCATCTTTCTCAACTTTGAAGCTGATCACGTGAAAACTTTTATATATTACTGTTCTCATTATAACATGGTTTATTATATTTTGGGCCCCGCCCGGGTTTTTATTAGGGCTCCCGAGCGGGGCGAAAAAAAAGTCCATAGCGTGAGGGGGTAATTTTTTTCCCTAAACACTTTATTTTCTATGAACTTATTTTGTGAGAGATATAAGTACCTTAGAGAGGTGAAAGTTTTTTGGTTTTCTAGGGCTTGATTGGTTTTGTGGATTGTAACTTTTTGTAAGAAAACCTTTCTAAAGCACTTTGATTCTCATTTTTTTATAGCGCGTTTCCTATGGCGCGATTAAAGTTGTAGCAGGCAAAGTTAAAATTTTCTTAAAATTTTGTTAAAATCTTTGTAAGTTGAATTGCGAGGATTTGAATTTTATGTTGAATTAGGTTTTCGGGCTTGCCCGCCTCTGGCGTGGCCGTTCCGACAGTTCGCATAATAAACTCTGCACGTGCAGACTTTTATTTAAAATTTTCCGCATCAATAAGCAGTTTCAGCTATGAAAATTAAATAATTTTTGCACGAAATGCGAACAACAGTCGGTAGGCAAGAATGTGTCGTTTTTGCTGTCTTTTTGCTGCATATTCGGACAAGGAGGCCTCTACAAAGAGGTCGATAGTTGTTATGGAATAAATAGGCATTACGACGAAAAGTTTGTTGCTTAAGTGTGATGCGCGCCTCGGGGGTCGGTATTTTAAACCGAACCCCCCGAAGCGGCGATCTGGGTAGGAAGATAGAGGTAGACTTTTGGAAGGTCTTGAGTGGGGAGTTTTTTGGAGGAAGATGGGGAGCCAAAAAACGGCTGCGCCGTTTTTGGCTAGTAGTAGTAGCCCAGCCCCAGTACTCCCCAGAATCCCGACGTCCGTTTCATTTCTGAGTGGAGCGTCGGTCCGAGGAGTACCTGCGCGAGGAATCCTCCCGCATGAAATTCTCCGCCGAGCAGGAGTGTGCTAAGGATGTTGCCACCCTCCTGGTCCTTGAGCGGAGTTCCGAGGAAAGAAACCTCAGGTCCGAGGGAGATGCCCCAGTTCTCCCATGTTGCGATTCCAGCGGCCCGACCGGAGAGTGCTAGCGGGGCGCTGTCTCCGGTGGGCCAGGCTCCGATGCCTGTGGTCACCTCTACTCCGAGGTGACTGTTGTCGACCCATCTCGCCAGACCGAACGCCTGGACGAGGCCGGCCGAGTTGTCGTCGTCGTTGGTGAACATCGCGAGCCCACCACGAAGACCGACTCCCCAGTGCCAGCCAGCGTACTTTGCCGGCTGCCTGGACTGTAGAGCGACGAGCTCTGCGAGCCGTTCGTTGGCAGTACGGAGCTCAGCCTTGAGCTCCTCGTGCCGCTGCTGTGCGGATCCATCGGATCCATCGACCGTATCCTCGAGAGCAGTGGGTCCCCCGGCCCCAAGCTCTCCGTTGAGCGTGTCGATGCGATCACGCAGGGCAGAGATCTGACCCTCGAGAGCCCTGTAGTGGGCCTTGGTCAAGTAACACGGCGGTTTCCCGCCGTCGCTTTCCCCGCTGCCAGAGGCTGCGGGGTCCACGGCCTGAGCGAAGGCCGTGCTGGTGAACCCCACCAGCAAGAGAGCGATGGTCGCCACCCTCAAGAACCTGTTCATTCTTTTCGAACCTCCCTTCCCCTTTCAAAGGGGTCAATTCCAGAAACACCTAGAACAACGCACTTGCATATGCCGATTTGGCGATAGCAAAAAAACAAAAATTATTTTTTATCTTTTTACTATCGCCAATCGAAAACATACGTTCCGCCTTGGCCCCTACCGCTTAGCGGTGGCAGACGGAACTATCGTAATGCCTATTTTTTAATGATCGCTGACCGCTGCAAGAACAAAAAATATTAAGATACAAATTTCTGTTCCAAACATAATGCGGCCAGGATTGTAATAGTAGAAATATATCCGCAACATGTCAATGATGTTAATAAAATATTAACCTTGGCATGTCAATCTCTTGACATATTATCAGATCGAAGTTAAAGTTTATTGCCTGTTTACTGTTTGCCTATAGAGTATGCGCTATGCGTATTCATGGGCCAGAGATTGATTTCTCCGATAAGCAGATGACTTTTGATAACTCGGCTAGGTTACAGAGCTTGTGCGATACCACAACAGATGCCGGGCCTGCTATCGTTGGCTCCTTCCGTACTGCCTACCAACGATGCGGGCTCGGCTACTTTGGCAGCGGCTGCTAAAAATGGATTTTTGCCGGTCCTCCGCTTGACGGATTTTCCGTCAATAGCCCTTCCATCATTACCTCCCGAATCCAGGCCGCCGCTGCCACCCAACACTTCCCTTTGGTATGTTGCCGCC
>CAYHSM010000003.1:0-17267 GCA_964359325.1 uncultured Candidatus Peribacteria bacterium | reverse complement strand
TCCCGAATCCAGGCCGCCGCTGCCACCCAACACTTCCCTTTGGTATGTTGCCGCCCTGCGGTGATGTGCCAAATTCTATGGCCAAGCTCTGCCACGTTTACGCATCCATCCCTCCGGATGCGACGCCGACCCGACCTGGTTTTGTCCACCCAGGTTAAGCAACGTGGCAGAGCTGGCCTTCCCACATTCTCAAAATAAGCTCTCGTTTGAGACTATGGTACTGACTCTCGTCAGTAACCATTTTCTCAGTTAAAGAGCTTAAACATAATCTAGTCGAGTCCTTCCAAACAGACTTTTGCAGTGCTGCTCACAAAGTGATATATTTCTCCCTGTCTAATTAAAAAATATGTACGATTTTATTGTTATCGGCGGTGGAATAAGCGGACTATCCGCTGGCATGTACGCCACAAGACTTGGACTTAAAACTCTCGTTTTGGCTGAACTTCCCGGTGGACTTATCACTACCACTCACCTTGTTGAAAATTGGCCGGGAGTAGTCAGCACTTCAGGTCCGGATCTTGCCATGGCCCTATATCAGCATACCCAGGCAAGCGGGGCTGAAATTAAAAACGAAATTGTAACGAAAATCGAAAAACTTGCAGACCAAAATGGTTTTCCTCAATTTAAAATCACTACAACTTCCAATGAATACATCAGCAAAACCATTCTGATAGCTACAGGCACAAAACATCGCCACCTTAATGTGCCCGGAGAAAAAGAATTTGAGAATAAAGGTGTTTCATATTGCGCGCTTTGCGACGGCGCTTTTTTTAAAGGCAAAGTTGTCGGCGTTGTCGGCGGCGGGGACTCTGCTGCAAAAGAGGCCTTATTTTTAAGCGAACATGCAAGCAAAGTTTACATAATTGTGCGCAAAGATATTTTAAGAGCTGAACCGATCAATGCTGAACGCGTCAAAAATAATAAAAAAATCGAAGTCCTTTTTAAAACAGAAGTTGAAGAAATTTTAGGCAAAGAAAAAATGAAAAAAGTTAGATTTAAAACCGGCAAAGAATTAGAAATGCAGGGAATTTTTATGGCCATCGGCCAAGATCCGCAGACAGAACTCGCAAAACAAATCGGGGTAGAGCTGAATGGAAAAAATGAAATAAAAATAAACCGGAAATCCGAGACAAATATTCGCGGAGTTTTTTCTGCGGGAGATTGTTGCGATGCGGAATTTAAACAAGCTATAACGGGATCAGCTGAGGGTGTTACTGCTTCGTATTACGCTTTTCATATTTGTACTACAGGTCCCGGGTTTTAAAAAAATTTTCATTGAAGATTTTCCAATAACCTGGTAAACAATCTCACCCCATACGCTGTTGCGCCTTTTGTTTGATATTCCTGCGGATCATTTATAAAACCCGTGCCTCCAATATCAATATGGCACCATTTATTTTTTCCAAAAAATCTATCCAAAAAAGCTCCGCCTTTTGAACTTCCAGCCATGCGTGATGTTGGCAAATCACAATTTGTCATATCCGCGACTGAACTATTCATTTTCTTTTTATAGTCAGCATGTATTGGCAGCGGCCATACCAACTCATCCACTTCCTTACCGGCTTTTGTAAGCGCCATGCGCAATTTCGCATTATTCCCCATTATCCCGGCATAACGATCCCCGAGCGCAATCATTACAGCTCCTGTCAGAGTTGCAATTGTGATCATGCACTCAGGATTAAATCTTTTGCCATACGTGATTGCATCAGCCAAAATCAAACGCCCTTCCGCATCCGTATTTGTAATCTCAACTGTCTGCCCGGACAACATTTTTATAATATCTGATGGGCGATAAGCTTTTGAACCAACCAAATTTTCAACAATCGGCATTATTCCAATAACATTTTTCTTAATATTTAATTTTCGTAAAACTCCAAAAAGCCCAAGCACTGCAGCCGCTCCGGCCATATCCTGATGCATAGTCTCTATATGATTTATCGGTTTTAAATTATAACCGCCCGTATCAAACATCACGCCTTTTCCAATCAATACTACGGGTTTTTCTTTTGAATCCTGCGCTCCGGAATATTCCAAAACAATACACTTCGGATCTTTTGCCGACCCCTGATTTACTGCCAAAAGTCCACCCCATCCCATTTTCTCCAAATCCTTTTTATTTAGGATTATAATTTTGTATTTATTTTCTTTTGCTAATTTTTCAGCCTCTTTTGTCATGTATTCACCATCTACAATATTTGATGGACTGTTTACGAGATCTTTAGTAAAAGATACTGACTCACAAATTATTTCGGCTTTATTCACGGATTTTTTTAATTCTTCAGAGGAAAATGTGTTCGCTTCGCGAACATTTTTTGTTAGTCCAGCCTTCGGCTGGGTGGCAGTAACCAATTCCACGCGCTCCAATTCATTCTTATTCTTCTTTTTTGTTTTGAATTTCCCCAGATCATACTGAGCGAGAATCAATCCTTCAACAAATTCTTCCATGCAATTTTCCAACTCAGGCAAAAGCATGACAGACATTAAATCCACCTTTAATTGCCTTGCTGTTTTTGAAATTTTTGCGCCAATCACACGCGCTTTACTCGCTTTAAAATTCGCTTTTTTTCCAACACCAATCACCAACAATCTCCTCGGCAAATTTCTATTATATAAATGTGTAACAACCGTATCGCCAAAGCCTGCTTTAAATTTGTCATGTTTTATCGCTGCGGCCAGGAAATTTTTGACGGCAGTGGGATAAGGTGTCCCGCCAGGCTGGGACTTTTTTTGATAGTCCCGGCCTTCGGCCGGGGTAAAAACAGGGATGACCAACAAGCCCTTTTTCAGGCTTATCTTCTTGTTAATATTGATCTTCATAATCGGATTATAGCAGAGGATTTTTATTCTCCCAAAAAGTTTTTTACTTTTTTTAGAATATTTTTAGCGTTTTCGAAAGTCAATTTGTTAAATGCCGGGCCAAAAGGCAGCCACTTAAACGCATGATGTTCATGAGAAAGTTTAATCTCTTCCAAATCTGTTTTTGCCAGGAAAAAAATCACCTGTTTATTGGACATTTTTTTATCTTTTTTATATTTGTAGGAAATTTCCTCGCGAAAGCCATCCACAAAAGTAAAATCAGCGACTCCTGTCTCCTCCAATAATTCTCTGGCAGCAGTTTGATGCTCATTTTCTCCTGATTCTATGTGCCCCTTTGGCAAATCCCAATGTCCGCCCGGATAATGTAAAATCAGATATAAATTAGTTCCGTCTTTTTCACGGCATAAAACTATTCCGCAAGATTTTTCATCATATTTTATTACCATTTTTTAGCTTTTAAAGCATTTTTTGCCGCATCCTCTTCAGCTTTTTGCTTGCTCGAACCCGTGCCTTTGGCAATCAGTTTATTATTTATATAAGCCCCCATAACAAAATTTTTGTCATGATCCGGTCCGTGTTCTTCAATAACTTCGTAGTACGGCGTGAATTCTTCCTTTTCTTGAGACATCTCCTGAAACTGCGATTTTGCGTCAATATATTTGCCTGATGAAATAATATCATCCAGCCTTTTCAAAATAAATCTTTCTATGAATTTCTCAGCATTATCATATCCGTGCTCCGAATAAATTGCACCAATAAGCGCTTCCAGCACATTAGCCAAAATATATTTCTTTTCGCGTCCGCCTGATCTTTCCTCCCCGTTACTTAAATACAAATACTTCCCGAGTTCTAAAAATTGAGCTATTTCAGCCAAATGCTTGCCTTTGACCAGAGCTGATCTAAAAGCTGTCATTTCCCCTTCTGCCTGATTCGGATATTTTTCAAACAAATGTTTTGTGGCTGCCAATTCCAAAACAGCATCTCCCAAAAATTCCAAACGCTCATTATCCTCAATATCTTCCTTTTTATGTTCATTCACATAGGATCTATGCACAAAAGCATTATCCAACAATTCAAGATTTTTAAATTTGATTTTGATCTTTTTTTCGAGATCTTTATAGTCTCTCATTATAATTTTTCATTACACTGCTTAAAACTCCATTTACGAATTTCTGACTGTTATTATCCCCGAAATGCTTTGCTATTTCCACTGCTTCATTAATTGCGACAACCGGAGGAATATCCTTTGAAAATACGATTTCATAAACGCCGATTTTTAAAATGGCGCGATCAACCGGAGCAATTTTTTCAATAGGCCACTCCGGCGCATACTTTTCTATTATTTTAACAATTTCTTTTTTATGATCAAGTACACCCTTTAGTGTTTTATATGCGAATTCTTTTTCCGTGAGTTTCGGGGCAAAATCTTTAAGTATTGAATCCAAGACGTCTTTTGGAAGACGCTTTAAAGAAGCTTTAAAGGATTTGGTGGTCACCTTAGGCGACCTTTTTTTTTGTGTAGGCCCCGCCATGGCGGGGCTGCTGGAAAATGACTGGACAATTTCCGCTGCCATATCCAATTCAAAAATTGTTTGCATTACGCAAGTACGAGCAAGATGCCTGTAACTGGCCATACTTTATGCTTTTATTTTGGTGATCTTGTCGATCTTCTTTTGTTTATTAATAACCTGACGTCCGCGATATTTGCCACAGTCGGGACAAACGGTGTGAGATACACATTTAGAACCGCAACTTGGGCAAGTTACCAGTTTTACTGCGTTTGAAAGTTTATTTAAAACTTTAGTTTTAAAACTGCCGTAGCGTCTTCTGGTTCTGGCCTTACTGGTCTTTTTCTTGGGTGTAGGATGTTTAGACATATTACTTGTTTTTTATTAATTTCTTTAATACTGCAAGCGGCTTATACCCCTCAGTCTCCCGCTTTGGACAATCACAATCTTCCTTGTTTTTGTCTTTGCCGCACGTAGGACACAGGCCTTTGCAGCTTTTAGAGCATACTGGAACTAACGGGAAATGCAAGATTATTTCTTGTCTCAAAAACTCGCCGAGGTCTATAGTAAGGTCTTTTTTGTTAACCAGGTATAAGTCGCTCTCGTCTTCAATATGTATGGGTTTTTGCATCAAAAATTGTCTTTCCGTCGCAGCTATATGAACATTTTGTGAGAATTTTTTCAGGCATTTTGTGCAAACGACTTCGACTTTAACGTTAATGTCTGTGACTTTGGCATTGAATCCGTCTTCAATTTTCATAATCTCCGCCTTGCCTGTCATATGCGATTTTATCTTGATATTTTCAAAATCAATCGGCATGTCAAAAGAATACAGCTCTCTTGTCCCCGTAGCCGTTTCCATTAAAGGCGTGATGTCGAAAATGATAGAGTTTGTCATGTTATCAATTTCTTCTGGATGCCATTATTAATCTTAGGATGTACAAGAAAAGATTAAAAATATCCAAATAAATATTAAGGGCCGCATCAATATAACGATCTTCCGGATACTGTTTTATTTTCTGAAAATCATAGACTATAAATCCGCTAAAAATTAAGACTCCAACACCGGAATAGACCATCTCCATTGTGTTGCTCCATGGAATAAAAATTCCAATTACACCAACGACAATCATTCCTATTAAAGCAATCATCAAAAATCCTCTCATTCCCGAAAGATCCATTTTTGTAGTCCAACCAAAAGCAGCGGTTGCCGTAAACATCAGTCCTGTTGCCAAAAGAGCTTTTGTCAAGATATCAACTCCTCCGGGACTTTGTGCGACTATTCCGAGGAGTGGAGCTATTGTTACTCCTGTGATAAATGTAAAAAGTACGAATAAAAAGCGATTCAAAGGGACTTTTGTGCTCCAGGATCGGGATGTAAAGATGAGAACCAATTCAACTATAAAAAATATCCACATCAAAGCCGGCATTTTGAAAAAATATTCTATAAAATAATAATTCGTAATAAACACTCCGGCTGTGGAACTTAAAACAGCCAATGCGAAAAACGACATAACTTTGCCGAAAAATGTTGGCTCGAAGCCAACTTTAACAGCTGAGGATTGCATATGTGGATCATTTGGTTCGTACATAAATTTTGAGTTATGGAATGGTTGGATAATGTGTCCGTCCTACGGCGGGATATTATGCGAAAATTTGATTTTTAGCAATATGGTCTATAATCTTCTTCTCATGAATGATTTAAGCTGGGTCGAAATTTCCGAAGAGGCTCTTAAAAATAATGTCAGACAATTTCGCGGACTTGTTGGTGGCGATGTGATTTTGTGCGCTTGTGTTAAGGCTAACTCCTATGGACACGGGCTCGTTGACTGCGCCCGAGCGTTCTTGGACGGCGGCGCTGATTGGCTTGCTGTGAATGCAATATTTGAGGCGCGCGAGCTTCGCGGGAGTGGCATTAAGGCGCCAATTTGTATTTTGGGATATGTGCCGCAGGCGGATTTGGAGGAGGCTATCAAATTAGAATGCAGGCTGGTTGTTTATAATAAAGAGACTATTTCCAAGCTCGGCAAAATCAATAAGCCTGTAAAAATTCACATAAAAATAGAAACCGGCAACAATCGCCAAGGAGTTTTGTTGAATGATCTGATTGAATTTGTGCAATATATTAAGACTTTTAAAAAAATTGAAATAGAAGGGTTGTCCACTCATTTTGCAAATATTGAGGACACGACTGACCACTCTTACGCTGAGCTGCAACTAAAGCGTTTTAATGATGCAATTAAAAAACTGGAGAGTATCGGTGTAAATGTGCCAATTAAACATTGCGCCAATTCCGCAGCAACAATTTTGTTTCCAAAAACTCATTTCCAAATGGTTAGAATTGGGATCGGTCTTTATGGTTTATGGCCTTCCAAAGAGACTTTTACGTCATATGCAAAAAAAATTGGCGATGGATTTAATCTCAAGCCCGCACTTACTTGGAAATCTAAAATTGCGCAAATTAAAACAGTTCCCGCAGGAGAATTTATTGGCTATGGCTGCACTTACAAAACAGGCCATGAGACAAAGTTGGCGATAATTCCGGTTGGTTATTATGATGGCTACGACAGAGGTATAAGCGGAAGTGGAGGCTACGTGTTGATTCGTGGCAAAAGAGCGCCTATCCGCGGCAGGATTTGTATGAATATTTTCATGGTTGAAGTTACGGATATTCCTGACGTGAGACTTGAAGACGAGGTGATTTTGATTGGAAAAAGCGGAGATGAAGAAATTACAGCTTCACAGTTTGGGGAGTGGGCCGGGACAATAAATTACGAGGTGACGACAAGAATAAATGAGAGGGTGCCGAGGATTTCGGGATAAAATGAAAGAGGATAATGTGTTCCGGGCTTAGCCGGAACTTTTTGTTTTTATGGCCCCGCCATGGCGGGGCTTATAATCTTCTCCAAGAAATCCAACGGATAAAGTTTTGGTTCTTCAACAAGCGCTTGGTGAAAGATAACTGTTGAAGGTGTTAAGGCCGGAGTAGTGTTGGCTTCAATGATCATTAATTCTCCTGTGTTTACTTCCATGAAAGCATCAAGACGCGCGTAACCTGTTATTCCCAGTTTTTGCGCAACAATTTCCATTCTCTTTCTTGCTTTTTCTATAGCTGATTTTTTTACATACGGCTGAGGTGGAGGAGTAATATTTACTCCTGTGCCGCCCTGAAATTTTTCTTCCAAAGTCAAAACTGTGCCCCTGGCTACAGTGAGACTTGGATTTAATGCTTTGATATTTTTTTCTTTTCCCAAAAGCGCCATTGTAATTTCAATCCAGTTTGAGACTTTTTGCCATTTGAGTTTATTTTTAACAACCATGACCCTGTCCGTATAAATAAATTGTTCAAACATGAGGTGAGCCGGCTTGTGGGTGGGCATTTCTATTATATTGTGCTGAGTTTTATTAATAGTGTATTTTGGGACAATCGTTTGTCCTTTTTTGATGATATTTATGTAAATAATAAGCTCTTTGGCATTTGAAAGTTTCGCTATGCCTGTTGAGCAACCATCATCAGGCGGTTTTACAATTATTGATGAACTTTCCAAAGATTTTTTAAGATATTTCCACATTTTTTCGAGTTCTTCCTTAGTTGAATCCATAAGCGTGTCGGTTGGAAGCATTTCTTTTTTTGGCACATAAATACCTTCTTTTTCCATGTTTTTCAGGGCTTCGCCTGTGGCAAATTTATTTATACAAAGACGTGAGGCGCGACTGCCCGAGCCGTTAAAGGGAATCCCTGCTTTTTCCAAAACGCTCTGCAGCGTGCCATTCTCCCCTATCCCGCCATGCAGACCGATAAAGACGTAAGGTGATTTTTTTATAAAATCTTTGAGTGTCATTTTTTCAGGAATGAAAAGTTCTTCGTTTAAATGACCGGGTTGCGCTGCAATCTTTTCAAGGACACTTCGACGTAAGGGCTTAAGATGTTCTTCTGCTGCGCGTGCAGCGCGACACATCGCGCTTATTTCTTCCACTGTGTGATTTAATGTTTTGGAATAAGGCAGACGCCAGACTGTATCGTCATCAAGATCCAGGAGATACGGATGAGGCTCGTATTTTTTGGATTTGCGCAGTTTAAGCCAAGCATTTGTACCTGTCATAAGAGAGACTTGGCGTTCGGAAGTGCTGCCTCCAAATAGGATGTTTATGCGTTCTCTGGATTTGTCTTCGCGTTTCTTCGGACTCGGAAATCCAAGATTATATCTGCCACAAGCATTACGAACTATAAAATGCAAAAGGTCGCTATGGCTAAATCCTATTTGCGCGGATTGCAGGAATAAGAAACTGTTTTGCTCCATTCCGCTGATTGGGTTAAAATCTGAAAACCAGATATTGCCGTCAGGCATCAGCCATCCATCAAAACGCGCAAAATCCCGCATTCCCAAAATTTTAAACAATTGTTCCGCTTGAATTTGAATTTTTTCCGTAACTTTAATTGGAAAACGCGGAGGACAGTGATATGTAACTTGTCTCGTTGCCAAATATTTTTTGCGAAAGTCGAAAATTTGATGCTGCGAGTAATCTGTCTCTATTTCTGTTGGGAAAAGAGCCACCGGCAAGCCAAAACGATTCCCGAGGATTATTACTGTAAATTCTATGCCTGTGCAAAATGGTTCCACAACAATTCTTGTATCAATGCGTTTATTGAAAATTTTATGTATAGCTTCGAGTGCTTCCGCAATTATAGAAACCGAATAAACTCCTATACTTGAACCGCCGGTTGCAGGTTTTATTATTGCGCGTTTTATCTTATGTTTGTGAAAAAAATCTTCAAGAATCGGTTTGAATGTTTTTGGTTCGTGGATTTTGAGAACAGTTGAAGGAAGCGTGAAAAATCCATGTTTTTTAATCAGTTCGTTTGAGCGATATTTATCAAAACAATTGTGGCAGGCATTTTTGTCCGAGCCAACGTATGGGATCTTGTTTTTCTCAAGAATCCCCTGGATTTCGCCGTCCTCACCAAAAGTGCCGTGCATTACAGGGAAGGCGATATCGACTTGTTTTAGCAGTTTAATCAGAGCTGTTTGGCTCAGAGGTTTTCCTGTTGTGCTGAGCTTAAAGTCAAAATCCGATGGCGTGTTTGAATAAAGTTGATCGCGTGAAATTTTGTATGCGCGTTTGGAATAATCAAAGTAGATTGGCGTAATATCGATGTCGTCAGAGTAAAGATGGTCGCATACGGAGCGCGCGGAATTTAGAGAAATGCCTCGCTCAAGGGACGGGCCTCCACAAAGAATCGCTATTTTGAATTTTTTATCAGTCATTTTCGCGGAAATTATAACAGCGTTTTTGTTTGATTCAAGGGATTTTTTTGGGTGGAGGCTTAAATCCGGAATATTTTGAAGATTTTTTCGTGGAAAATGTGCAACCCTGCCTTACCACAAAAAATAAAGACTGGAAATGGCTTCGCCATTTCTGGTATATTTGCTAGGCTTTTAATTCGAATATTTCTCATGAGATTTTTTCGCGGTATAAAAAAAAGATCAAGCGATGCGCATTTTTTGGCGCTGGATATAGGCACTGACTTTATAAAAGCTCTTGTTTGTGAGGCTCAGGGCACAAAAGGAAAAATTCTCGGTGTAGCGCGCAAGCAGCAAAAACTTGGTGATATGAACAGTGGCGTTGTTACGGATATCGCTTCCGTTATCGCAAATTGTCACAGTGCAATTCGTGAAGCTGAAAATATGGCCGGAGTTTCCGCCGGGAAAATGATTCTTGGAATTTCCGGAGAATTGGTAAAAGGAGCCACAATCACAACCAGTTATGTCCGCCGCGACGCTAACAGCAAAATAGACCTCGCCGAGTTAAAAAATATCGTACATAAAGTGCAGTGGCGCGCTTTTGATCAGGTTCGCAGCCAATTATCCGATGAAACCGGATACAGTGAAATAGATGTCAAACTTGTGAATGCTGCAATTGTTGATGTAAGAATCGACGGTTACAAAGTTGTAAATCCAACAGGTTTTCAAGGGAAGGAAGTTACTTTAAGTATTTTTAATGCTTTTGCTCCGTTAGTGCATTATGGAGCGCTGCAAACTATCGCTTGCGAAATAGACAAAGAACTTCTTGCTATCGCAGCGGAACCTTACGCCCTTACACGATCCTTGGAACATGAAGACGGTCAATTTGGCGCTATATTCCTTGATATTGGTGGCGGCACGACAAATGTTGCGGTCGTGAGAGACGGCACTGTCGAAGGCACAAAAATGTTTACTTTGGGCGGTCGCACTTTCACAAAAAGACTTTCCCAAACTTTGAATATTTCTTTTAAAGAAGCTGAGGAAATCAAGCTCCTATACAGTGAAGACAAACTCGAGAGACAATCTCACAGAATAGTGCGTGAAGCCATGAAAAGCGATTGTGACGTATGGCTTTCCGGCGTAATTTTAACTTTGGAATCTTTTGAGAATGTGGATGTATTGCCGTCAAAGATTTTCTTATCCGGCGGCGGCGCACATTTGCCCGAGATAAAAGAAACCCTCGAAACAATGGAATGGGTCAAGCTGTTGCCATTCACAAGAAAACCGCAGATAAGCTTTTTACATCCAAAAATGATAAGCAATCTTATTGATGAAACCAAACTTTTAAAGGACCAGCAAGATATTATGCCAATGGCCCTGGCGAATCTCGGGTTAAGTTTTATTGGCGAAGAACAGCCCCTGTCTAAAGTTTTGAAAAAAGTGGTCCGTTTAATGCAAATATAAATGCCCGCAAAAAAGAAACAAGATGATCAAGAGGCTGATAAAGCCCCGGAACAGATTGGCGAAAAAGTCGAGACCGTTTCTGCGAAAAGAGTTATTTACACTGAGATTGACGATGAGGTGACGGCTGTTTACGACAAAATAAAAGCTACAAAAGGCAATAATATTTATATTGTTGTGCCAAAAAGAGCAATTCTTTTTCAGAGTGTTGTTAATTTAAAAATTCTGAAAAGAAAAGCTGAGGATGACAACAAAAAAATTTATTTAATAACAAATGATAAAAACGGGATTCACCTCGCGCAAAAGACAGGGATTGATGTCTACGACAAATCAAATTCTGAAGGTAAATCCGGTTTATTTTCATCTGAACCTGAGGATGAGAGACTTAAAATTACTCCGCTTAAAGCCAGTGTAAATGCCACTTACGAAGAAGCTCCAACCCGTGTGGCCGAGCGCAAATTATCCATAGGAGAAATTCTGCATAATTCAAAAGGCAAAAGCGCCATTGATATATCAAAAATAAGAACGGCAGAAAAAAAACCTGAAGTCATAAAATCAAAATCCAAATTCGTTATCGTTGCTCCAAACAGGCACGCTTTGATCGGTCTTATCGCGGTGAGCCTCATTATTCTACTTGTAATTGTGTATGTGGCACTGCCCGGCGTGACTGTATATCTGACTCCTACCGCCACTGTGCTTGAAAAATCCGTTAACATAACATTGGCTGATTCTCAGCAAAACAGAGCTGAACTTGAGACTAATCCTTCCCATACAGTGCCCGCTTATCCGATCAGCACCAAAGTTTCAAAAGCAATTTCCCAGTATGCCACGGGCAAGAAATTTTCTGCAAAAGGCGCTAACTCAAGCGGTAAAATCACAATAATCAATACTACAAACAATGCTTGGCCGCTAATTCCAAAAACAAGATTTCAGACAAAGGATGGACTTGTATTTAGAATTGCCGGCAGTATCACAGTGCCTGCGGCAACAGCACAGGGTCCCGGGAAAGTTGAGGCTTTTGTGATCGCGGATCAAGTTGATGCTTATGAAGGAATTATTGGAGAAAGAGGCAATATCGGGCCGAGCAGTTTTTTCCTACCGGGTCTTAAGGCTGACAGTCAGAGCAAATTATACGCGGAAAGTTCCGAGCAAATGAAGGGTGGAGTGACTGATTATTTGACTTATGTAACTGCGGAAGATATTGAAACAGCCAAGATAAGGCTCAAAGATGAACTTATAAAAAGCGCGCTGAGCGATTTGAAGGTTGCTGTACAGCAAAAAGCGGAACTTGTCGGGCAAGGCACCAATTACACTTTGCTTGAGGGTGACAATCAGGCTCTTAAACTCGGGGAGGCAAAAATTACGGTTGATCAATCTTTGGTCGGGAAGGAATTGATGGAATTTAAAGTTAGCGGCGAGGTGGATGTCAGTGGAGTTTATTATGATCATGATGCCATGTTGGAAATTCTCAAAAATGAACTTTTGTTGAAAAAAAGTCCGCAAAAAGAATTGGTTAGAATAAATGAAGAATCTACGACTTATCGTATTTTTCAATGGGACGAGAATACCGGCAAAATAAAAATCACTGCGAATATCAAAGGGATCGAGCAATTTCAAATTGATCCTGACAAAGAAAACGGCTTGAGATTGCTGGAAAAAATACGCGAACACATCGCCGGGCTGGATATTGAGGAGGCTAAAATTTACATTCAAAATTTGCCGGAAATCAATAAAGTTGAGATTGAAAGTTGGCCGGCTTGGTCCCCTACTGTTCCGAGCCTGACGGATAATATTGATTTTGAGATAAGGGATGCGGTGCAGGCGGAATGAACCATCCGGAAATTTTATAGTTTATAGTTGACTGTAAACTATAAACTATCTACCAAGAGCTTGTGATTTCGGCTTATTTTTGCTATAATATGAGCAATAAAAAATAAAAATAAAAACTATGGAAAACAAAAATCTGAAAAATATTTTAGTTGCAGCCGGACTTGCGGTTTTTGCCGGAGTTTTGACATTGGGAGTTAATGCGGCTTTTGGGGCTGTTGATGCTCCAAGCCAAAATCCAGCGGATGCAGCTTTGCATTCACCGAGGTTTAATAATGTGGATGTGAATGGAAATCTTGTAAATTCCACTACAACTCCAAGTCCGACTGGCGCAGGATCTGCAGCCATCCCAAACCCTCTTGTGATAAACGATGACGCAACTATCACCGGGAATCTGAAAACGGATGGCCTTCTAGAAGCCAAAGGTAATTTATCTGCAAATGGACTATTGTCAGTAACCGGAGATGCATCATTTCTTTCCGATATTTCCGTACTGGGTGGTATTAAAAATTCTCTTAATAATGCTCCTCTAACAATCGACGATGGCCTTAATGTAACCGGTGGTGCTCTTGTTAATGGGGACAAGCTGACCGTTGCCAACGGTTTAGATGTTGGTACGGACTTACATATAGTTGGCGTCATTCAAAATACTTCATCCGGTAATCAGCCGGTGACTGTTGATGACAGTCTTACCGTATCTGAAAAAATAAAAGCTGCAGGAATTGGAGACTATAATTATGTATCTTCCGTGAATAAAACGATATCAAATTCTAATAACGCGTTAACAGAGCAAAGCGTAACATGTCCTGCTAATTCCAGAGTTATAAGTTGTTATACAGGAGTTGCTTCAGCACTTAGCTATAACTATGCCAATGTCGGTCACGTTTGGGGTAAACATTTCACGACTTTAGGCAACCATATCAATAATACCGAGAATATATGTACTGCCAGTGTTGTAACCATTCAAGCTCTTGACCAAACATCTGCCATGTTCAGAGCGGAGGCTGTGTGCTATAACCCAAATGCTTTTGAATTCGCAGACTAGGAATTATTTGCCATTCAGTTCACATCTTTCGCGCAAAGATTCATCATCAATAGCCTTGCATGGCTCTGCATCTTTGGTTTTCTCCGCTATTGCCGTGGCAACGTTTATTATGCACTCCTTTTTAAGATGTTCGGTTTCGATTTTGTAGCAGGCATCAATATCAAGATCGTCCTGGATTGATTGCATTTTTGCTTTTTCTTCTTCCAATTGTTTTTTTGCTTTTTCCGCGGCTGCTATTTCTTCAAGATTTTTATTAACTTGAATTTGGCAGCTTTCTTTGATTTGGCTGTTTTTTATTGAGTCGCATTGTTTTAAGTCGTTTTCTTTAATAGCTTTAGCGGCAATCCCATTCCCTTCAATTGCATCTTTGCAATCCTTTTTAAGCCCTGAGTTTTCGATAGTTTTACAAAGCTCCGAATTATCCGATTCTATGGCTTGATTATAAATTTGTTTATCAATTGCTGAAGCTTCAGGCTGAGGAGTTTGATTTCCTTGGCAAGCTGTTAAAACAATCAGCGTAACTAAAAAGATAAGGGCAAAGATTTTTTTCATATTTTTTTTATTAGAAATGTGGGTTAATACCAACCTATTATAATCTTCAGTTTTTCGCAAGAAAGCTTGATTAAATTCCCAATTTCTTGCGGATTTCGTCAGCTTTGCCTGTGTCCTCTTGTTTTTGTTGAGATTGATGCCATTCCTGCTCCAAATCCATCCATTCGCCATAATGTTGTTGAGCTAGTTTCTCAAGTTGAGGAGCGTGTTTTTTTGAAAGAGCAGCGAACTTCTGTTTTTCTTCCTCAAAAATACGGATTAATTCATCAATTTGCGCTTGTTTCAGCTTCGGGATGGATTCTACAATTTTCTTTTTTTCATCTTTTGATAAGGAAATTGAGCCGGCAAGTAATCGGATGAAGTATTCCTCGTCAAATTTAAGATCGTTTTTTGGCGCTTTTACTCCTAATTTTGCAGGTAATTTTGTGCCAAGTTGAAAATTAGCAGGAGTCGTGTCCTCAGGTGGAAGAGGCGGATATGCGCCTCCAGGGCCTTGTTGGCCTTGTGCCGGTGGATAGCCGGCGGGTGGATATGCTCCCTGTGGCGGATAACCTGTCGGAGGATAGCCTCCTTGAGGATAACCTTGTGGTGGATATGCTCCTTGAGGCGGATAACCTCCTTGAGGATATGCTCCTACCTGTCCGGTAGGCAGGCCCATTGGCGGATAGCCGCCGTAAGGATCCTGATATGCTCCGGGTGGATACGCCCCCGGAGGCGGATACGCTCCCATTGGCGGATAACCTGCAGGTGGATAAGTGCCGGCCTGTCCGGTAGGTAGGCCTTGCGGCGGATAGCCTCCCGGAGGAGTTTGAGGTGTTGGACCTTGAGTCGCCGGGCCCTGCGTTTGAGGCGTTTGTGCGCCCTGTTGGCCCTGTGCGCCCTGCCCGCCTCCGGCGTGGCCTGCTGGTGGTTGTGATGTTTTTTGAGTCTTTGGTGTTCCTTTTTTTGGATCCATAAATTTGATTTTTTAACTATAACGAATATATTTTAGCCATATTTTCTTGATTCATCAAGTAGTTTTAGGTAATTTTTACAATTTATAGACATTTTACAGATTTGTTTATACAATGCGGGCGTGTTAAAAAATGGGCAATTAGCTCAGTTGGTTAGAGCGCCTCGTTGACTTCGAGGAGGCCAGTGGTTCGAATCCACTATTGCCCACCATAAGTGAGTGTTAAAAATCAAAGATACTGTATCTTGGTACGAATGATCTGTTTGTTGCTTTTATGTTAGACATTTCGTTCGTTTTGAATGCCTTTATTTTATTGTCGGCCAAAACCCAACAGTAGAATATCAAATTCCCTGTCTTTGCTTGACGTATGGAATAAGGCTCTGCAAGACGTTCTTTACCATGGTAGTTGTGGCAATTGATGTGCTAACATATTTGACCACTCAGATTTTAATTCTTCGGATTTGAATATCCGTTCTCTAAGATGAGTTATATCAGGAGCATCAAAGCTTTTTGAGACACACTTTCTAGAAAAAATTTGCCGAGTTATTTTTAAGTTAATATCCGAAAGTCTATTCTCATTCCGGCCTTAATTGCCATTCTGTAGCTCTGTCCATGATGTCAAATTTGGTAATCATTATGACAATTACACTTAAAGTATAAGTGAGGCCAAAACAAAGAGAAAATAAGTTAAAAAAGGCTTGTTACCAAGTAAAATTGTATAATTTCACAGTTGATTTTTTATTAGTTCTAGAAACCCGGAAGTGTCGCCTTCTTGGCATATTTCGTACGGAATTGATATGTCCGCACATTCTTCATACAGCTTAAACCTATAATCCAAAAGATCCGGATAACACCTCGCGAGCGCATCCGTTCCGCTTTCATCCTCTCTTTTTTTATATATGTCACCCCAAATTACAGGCTTGGGATTTTTCATAAATTTCTTGAACATTTTTTCTCGCATTTCTTTCGGCGCTTTTATGTACACAATTAAAGATTTTTCTCGTATGCCTTCGCGTGTTTTCTGCTCTGTATAAATAAAACTTCCAGAGGTATCTATTGCAGTGTTGCCCGGGATTCCCTTTTCAAGTTCGTCAATTATTTCCGTCATTACCTCTTTCTCCGTATTGAGATATTCCGCTTGTGTATGAGAAAATCGCTCTTCATGCGGATACCCCATCCATTCGGCGAGACCGGCTGTTCCATTTTTTATTTTGATAGATTTCTGTTTTAGTTTATTTCCGATTCTTCCATCGCAATCCATGTGTTTAAATCCTATTTCAGTCAATTTTTTAGACCAATGACTTTTTCCGATGTTCGACATGCCAATCAAACTTAAAACAAGTTGATTGTTGTTTAGTTTTTCCAAAAATTCCTGCTGATTTATTCGTGCCATGGCGTAATTTTACTAAAACTTTTCGTTAAATGCCAGTTGCATGGTTGCCAGGATGTAACCTTTGGCACTTTTCCATGTACTCTTGTCTCAGTTCAGCAAAGCAGTATCTGCAGTATGGCTTCATATCTACGAATTTTATGGCTCTGGCTGTCCAGCCTCCTTCTTCCATAAGGATTTTTTCGCACTCATCGCACCAGACCTCATTGTCGTATTCTATGTCGCATTGGAAATTTAAATTTTGGTCGGAATTCTCCAACAAATGATGGCAGATAAAAGTCGGCTCATTGAGCTTTTTTAATCTTGCAATTGTTTCTTCTTCGCTCATTATAGTTTTGGTTATGTAATTATCGCCGGTGTGTTGCTATTTGCTGATCTATATACCAATTTAGGTTTGTGTAATCGGGTTCTTTTTGAATTTTCCAGGTTGTCGGTTTAAACTCTTCATTATCTATCAACCCTCTATGAGCCA
>CAYHSM010000002.1:0-29621 GCA_964359325.1 uncultured Candidatus Peribacteria bacterium | reverse complement strand
GCAGATTACAAACAAGCCCGAAAAGAAGCCATGCAAGCACTAACTCAAATTCGTCAAAAATACAAAGCCGAAAAGGTCCGAGAAAAATTATATGACGCGGTATCTCTCCTGGCGCGCGCAACAAATTGCGCAAGTTTCGCAACAACACCGGACAATCCGCGCACATTTTTCTTGGGAATGTCGAATGTTTTACGCCAACCGGAATTTTTGGACAACAGCGTCCGCGCCAGCGAAGTCATTGAAGTAATGGAACGCGGTGATAATTTTGTTAAAACTCTCTCGTCTTTAAATATTAATGAAAGCGCCCGCACGTTTATCGGCGAAGAAAATATTCTCCCTCAAATCCAAAGCTGCAGCATTATCGTAACCAAATACACCAACGAGGGATATACGGGATATTTGGGGATTCTCGGACCAAAACGTATGAATTACGCATATAATATCGTGCTGCTTGAAGAGATCAAAAAACTTCTTGGCAACCAATCATAAATTTTCATAAAAATGCCAAAAAAAACAGATTCTGCAAAGTCACAAGACGAACTATCAAAAGTTCAAACCGAACTCACCCAAATGACAGAAATGGCCAAGCGCACTATGGCTGACCTCCACAATCTTAAACGCCGCCAGGAAGACGAACGCCGCTTAATTATCACAATGGCCAATGTTGATTTAATCCGCTCACTTTTGCCGATTATTGACAATCTCGACCGCGCCAAAAAACACGTCCCGCAAGGTGCGGAAACATGGTTCCAAGGGATCGAAATGTGCATAAATCAACTGCACAAAGTTTTGGAAGATGCCGGAGTTAAGCCGATTGAAGCTGTCGGCAAAACTTTCGACCCTGATTTTCATGAAGCTATCATGCAGGGCCCGGGCCAAAAAGACATAATTATTGAAGAATTGGAAAAAGGATATATCATGGGAGACAGAGTCGACAGGCATGCAAAAGTCAAAGTAGCAACAGGCAACCCTTAACCCTCTCCCCTATGGAACAATTTGAATACAAAGTCGGTCTCTGGACACACAAAGTCTGCGTCGCAAAAGAAATGATTGAATATCGCAACACCACAGTCCCAGGCCCATTAATTAAAAGCATCGGAATCGGCTTTATTTCGGTAGCCAAAATTGTAGTAGGTAGAGCCCTCGGAGGCCTTCTTGGAAATACAATCGCATACAAAGGATTTGGTGGCGGAGGAGAAATAAACAAAACCACGGATTTTACAGACATGCCAAAAAGCATGGGCCAACTGGTAATCGGCTATAAATTCAACGAACAGGAAAAAGAAAAATTCATGCGCATTCCAATCAACAGCGACAATCCTGACTGCAAACTCATGCTTACAAAAATAGTTGAAACATTCAAAGACAAATTTATAGGCTTCGGTCCGCAGGCGGTAGTGGAAAAAGCCATGGGAGTCTCACAAAAAGCAGCCTACATTTTTGTAGGAATTATAGTGCTCGCAATTGTGGCTTATGGAATTTACTCGGCGCTAAGCCAAGGCGGATATTAATGGAAAATTTCCTCTTGACCGCTGAAACTTAGCACTCTATAATTTTGAGTGCTAACATTTAACTTAACAAAATTATGTCGAAAATTATTGGAATAGACTTGGGAACAACAAATTCCTGCGTAGCGGTTATGGAAGGCGGCGAGCCAACAGTCATCCCAAACGTTGAAGGTGGCAGAACAACACCTTCCGTTGTGGCGATCAAAGACGGCCAGCGCCGTGTCGGAGTTGCAGCCAAAAACCAGGCAATAACAAATCCGGACAACACGATTTATTCCGCAAAAAGATTCATCGGCAGACAATACGACGAATGCACAGAAGATACTAAAAAAGTCGGATACAAAACCGTAAAAGGCAAAGGCGGCGAAGTTGAAATCGTCCTGGAAGGCAAACAACGCAGACCCGCGGAAATCTCCGCAATGGTTTTACAAAAACTTAAAGCCGACGCGGAAGCCTATCTCGGCTACGAAGTAAAAGAAGCCATTATCACAGTCCCTGCATATTTCAACGACGCGCAGCGTCAAGCCACAAAAGACGCGGGCCAAATTGCCGGACTCGATGTCAAAAGAATTATAAATGAACCAACCGCAGCCGCTCTCGCGTATGGCCTGGACAAAAAAGGCGGAGACAAAAAAATAGCGGTTTTTGATCTTGGAGGCGGCACATTCGATATATCGATTTTAGAAATCGGCCAAGGCGTTTTTCAAGTAAAATCCACAAACGGCAACACTCAGCTTGGTGGTGATGACTTTGACAGACGCATCATGGACTGGATTATTGCGGAATTTAAAAAAGAGCAGGGAATAGACGTTTCCAAAGACAAAATGGCTCTGCAAAGAGTCAGAGAAGCCGCGGAGAAAACCAAAATCGAGCTTTCTTCACTTCACGAAACCACAATCTCTCTCCCCTATTTGACCGTAGATTCAAACGGCCCAAAAAACTTTGAAACAAAATTAACACGTTCAAAATTCGAAGATATTGTCGCGGATTTAATAAATGCGACAGAGGAACCTTGCCGTCTCGCAATGAAAGATGCGCAATTATTTGAAAGCGACATTGATGAAGTAATTTTGGTTGGAGGAATGACGAGAGTGCCGGCGGTCCAAGCAAAAGTTAAAGAAATTTTCGGGAAAGAACCTACGCGCGGCACAAATCCGGATGAAGTTGTGGCTCTAGGCGCGGGAATTCAGGGAGGCATTTTGCAAGGCGACAGCAATGTTAAAGATATTTTGCTTGTCGATGTGACTCCGCTTTCTTTGGGAATTGAAACTTTGGGCGGCGTGAACACGGTTTTGATCGAACGCAATTCCGCAATTCCAACTTCTAAATCGCAAATTTTCTCTACAGCAGCTGACAATCAGCCTTCAGTGGAAGTAAATGTTGTTCAGGGTGAACGCCCGATGGCAGCTGACAATAAAATTCTTGGTAAATTCACTTTGGATGGAATTCCACCTGCTCCGCGCAGCATTCCACAAATTGAAGTAACTTTTGACATTGATAGTAATGGTATTTTGAATGTAAAAGCGTTGGACAAGGGTACAAGCAAGGAGCACCACATCACAATCACTGGCAGCAGCAATTTGAGTAAAGATGATATTGAAAGAATGAAGCAGGAAGCTGAAAAATTCGCTGAGGAAGATAAAAAGAAAAAAGACGTGGTTGAAATTCGCAACCGCGCGGAATCGTTGATCTTTCAGTCTGAAAAAACTTTGAAAGACGCAGGCGCCAAAGTCAGCGACGAAATCAAAAAACCTGTCCAGGAAAAGATCGATGAATTGAAGAAGATTTTGGAAAAGAAAGACACTGCATCCGATGAAATTTCCAAAGCCTATGATGCCTTAAGTACCGAGATACAAAAAGTTGGCGCGGAACTTTATAACACCGCGAGCAAAGCGAGCGACAGCAGCCCTGATCCCGCCTCCGGCGAATCCTCCTCCCCTTCCTCCGACCCCACCTCCTCCCCCTCCTCAGACGACGGTGTAAAAGTCTACAACAAAGATGGCAAAAAGTCAGACGAGGCTGTTGAAGCGGAAGTGGTGGACGAAAAGGATAAGAAGAAAAAAAAGGAAGAAGGATAAGCGGTAGTTAGGCGAAATTTTGGCCTCATAAATTAAAAAACTATGAATGCAAGAATGACAATAAACGCAGAAATGGTCGCTAATGGACCAGTGTATGCAAATGGCCCAGTCTATATAATGGGTATGGATATAAAGGCAGAGATTGAGAAAATCAAAGCCGATATTGAGTTATTGAAAGATTACAAACCTGAACAAATTGAATCAGTTATAAAAGAACTGCTCGAAAAAGAAGGAATCATGAAAGCTGATGAAAAATCAAAACTCAAGTCGGCTTTTGACACTGCTGTAAAAATGACAGACTGGGCTCAAAGAGTTCAGTTTTGGTACAATACGATTAAACTCATTAGCGACCCATTTCTGCTCTACTTAATAATCACATTATTGAAATTAAAATAAGTCCGGCCAAAACATCGCCTAACACGGTATAGCCGGTTCGCTCGCTAAAATTATTTTCTAATCTCATTAACTACTATGATAACTTGCACAAATTGCGGTTCTGAAAAAGTCAAAAAGGTATATCTAGCTGAACTAGATCTTGGGCAAGAGATTGAGCCAATCAATCCAAAAGCACCCGACGGATATAAATGCGAAGAGTGTAATAAAAAATGGATTAATAGAAAATAATTTCCTAACGCTCGCTCACCCATATTTTGCGGTAGTATTGAGCTCCGCCCAAAAATTCTACCACCGCAAAACATCAGCTAACCCGAAATATAAATGGAAACTAATTCGCTAATACTTACACGGAATATACATGCCACTACCAATAAAAATACAAATTGAAACTTATAAATTAACTAATAATCGATCTATTTGTAAGGCAAAGGTATTAGAAGTTCTTAATTCCTTCAAGACAAATCCTAAAAACAGAAGAGAATCTGAATTGCTTGAAGCGACTGTATTTGCTAGATGCCTTGAAATATGGAGCAAACAAGAACTGCTAATAACTCTAGTTAATGAAGAAAAAAGTGGCTATAAAGGAATAGATTTTTTCCTATGCTCAACAAAAGCCCCAAAGGATCATTCGGCCTTCCAATTATTGGAGTACAAAGCTAAATATTGTGGGATAAGAAGTACCAACAAATTTGCAAATTGGGTAATTGGGAAAAAATTTCTTAAAGGTGACAATAAAACCCATCTAGTTATTTCAGTTGCAACAAAAACTGAATTTCCATTAGATCTTAGTACCTTAAGAAAAAAATTTGAATCATCACCATACTTAAGCATAACTCTCACTGGACCAACAAAGGCAGTTCTTGACTCTCCAAATTTTCAACACGTATTGATAGGATTGCAAAAGTATGAATATCAAACAATCTTGGACCTAAAAGGCAATTGCTTGCTCAGTGCGTCCGGAGATTGTCCATATTTTAAAAGTGTAAAATAAAAAAATAAGCGAAACAATCTTCATGCTATAATTTCTACAATCATGAGCTACTACATAATCATCAGAGGCCCCTTAGGAAGCGGTAAATCAACAATATCCGCGGAACTTGCTCGTATCTTGAACGCAAAGCACATTCATATGGACGAGGTGCTGGAAAAGCACGGCCTTGATAAAATGCCGCCTGACGCACCTTGCATTTCTGCAAAAAATTTCATCAAAGCAAACGAAATCATCCTCCCAAAAGTCAAAAAATTACTCACAAGCGGCAAAATCGTCATATTTGATGCTTGCTTCTATCATAAGGAAGTAATCGAGAATCTCGTCCAAAACCTCCCATATGAACATTACATTTTTACACTCAAGGCGCCACTGGAACTTTGCATCAAAAGAGATAGTGAACGCCACAAAACTCATGGCGAAGGTGCGGCATATGCCGTTCATTCACTCGTTTCTAGGTTTGATTATGGTACAAACATTGACGTTACCGGAAACTTCAAAGATACTTTAAAAAACATTATCTCTTACCTCCCGAAACTAAAAAATATGGCCAAAAATTTTGTCGGCGTGATAATTAAAGAAAGTCTTGAAAAAAAAGATGTCTTGAAAAAAGTAAAAATTCTCAAAACAAAAATTGAAAAAGTCACTGAAAGACATAAAACTCCCTGGATTAAACAATGGACCTTGCACACTGTTGAAATCCCGGAAAATCAAGCCGATACAGTTGCAAAAAAATTAAGCAAATCATTAGACTCTAAACACGACTGGTATGCTGATTTTAAGAATGATTCTCATCATTACATTATCTTTCGCAACAAAATTTTCTTTATTGATAGAAAAAGCAAAAAACAATACGATGAAGCTAAAATATATGGAATTTCATTAGGCATTCCGGAATATCAGGTTAATTTTCATCCAAATTAGCCAAACACCGCACGGGCACAGACTAGCCTCAGCCCAAAAACTAAATCATCACAAATCTTCAAATCCGCAAGTCCATCTCCCCCGGATTTTAGAATTATTTTAACTTTGCCTGCTATACAAAAATTAAACGCGAACACTTTTAGCGTTAACGCTCATCGGCAATATTATTATAAATAACAATGACAAAACTATATTCACAAAAAAATTATAAACACTTAATTCAAGAAATAGGGTCAATTTTAGAAAAAAGTAGGAAACAAGCTTACAAAACAATAAACAATATCTTAGTTCAAACTTATCTGGAAATTGGAAAACGAATTGTTGAATTTGAACAAGAAGGAAAACTAACCGCTGAATATGGCAGTAAACTTCTTACTAACCTATCAAAGGAATTATCCGCCTATGGAAAAGGATTTAGCAGAAGTAATCTTACATATATGCGCCTCTTTTATATCAAATACACAAAAAGTGAGACGGTGTCTCACCAATTAAGCTGGAGTCATTATTTTGAACTTCTAAAGGTTGATGATGATTTAGCGCGTAGTTTTTATGAGAAACAATGCATCAAAGAACAATGGTCAGTTCGAGAGTTAAAAAGACAGAAAAACTCCATGCTTTTTGAAAGGATTGCTTTGAGCAAAGATAAAAAAGGCGTGCTTAAACTCTCAGAACGCGGAGAAATAGTGGAAACCTCAAAAGACATCATCAGGGAACCGTATGTGCTCGAGTTTTTGGGGATTCCCGAAGATTATAAATATTCGGAAAAAGAACTCGAACAAAAAATAATCGATAATCTGCAAATGTTTCTTTTAGAATTAGGCAAAGGTTTTACTTTTGTAAAAAGACAATTCCGGATAACGCTCAACAATCGACATTTTTATGCCGATCTTGTTTTTTATCACCGCATTCTTAAATGTTTTGTAATCATTGATTTGAAAATCGGCGAAGTTGATCACGGAGATATCGGACAAATGAACATGTATTTAAATTATTTTAAAACCGAAGAAAACACAAAAAATGATAATAATCCGATTGGTATTATTTTATCAGCAGAGAAGGAACATATATCTGTTCAATATGCTCTTGGTGGAATTTCCAATAAACTTTTTGTTTCTAAATATCAACTGTATTTACCAAAAAAAGACGAACTGGAGGCAGAAGTAAAAAAACTCTTAGAATAGATGAATTCCGATTCGACTCTTGCAGCTCGCTCGCCCATATTTGCCAGCGGTCGCCCTTCGGGCATATTATACCGCTGACAAACATCACATATTCTGGAACGTTAGCTAAAATTAAATTTCCCAACTTATTCTAATCTATATGGAAATCAGGAAAGCAAAATTAAAGGATATAAAAAAAATCATTGAATATGGAGTTGGTTTATTAAAACAACACTATGCTTTTGATTCATATTTCGCCCCGGCCAAAAACGTACATGAAGTTTATAAAAAATTTTTCAAGGGATGCATATATTCAAAAAATAGACTTCTTTTAGTAGCAGAAGAGAATGGGAAAATAATTGGTTATGCAGTAGGAGAACTTAGTTCAAGACCGCCTGTATATAAAATTAGAAAAATGGGGTATATAAGTGACGTTTTCGTAGAAAAAAATTTTCGAAAACTTGGTATAGCAAAACAATTTCTACATGTCCTCAAAAAGTGGTTTAAAGCCAAAAATATAAAACACATTGAATTATCAGTACACGTAAAAAATGAAATCGGGAAAAAAGCATGGGCGAAATATGGGCTTGAAGATTATATGATCAAAAAAAGAGTAGAAATGGAAAAATTTAACATCACGTAACGGCGTAACAAACTTAAAAAAAACTCCAACTCCATTCCCGAGAATGGAATGTTATACGAACTTTTGAAACGTCCTGAAAATTACAGATTAGCCCGACTGCGCCCAATTGACTGAATGCTAAATACATCGTAAATAGCGTTTTTCGGAACATCCACGCCAAAGGCGGGCAAGTCCGAAAACCCAAAACGTCACAAATCCTCCATCTCCGCAAGTCCATCTCCCACAGATTTTAAAATTATTTTAACTTTGCCTGCTACATATAAATTAAAATTATAATTTCAAAATTTTATGATCAACAACAAAATAATAATTAAAGGCGTGCAAATTACTATTCTTCAACAAAACAAAAACGATTACATCTCCTTAACTGATATGGCAAGGTCAAAAAATCCAAACGATCCACGCTTTGTAATTCAAAACTGGATGAAAACACGATTTAGTGTTGAATTCCTTGGAACCTGGGAACTTTTACATAATCAAGATTTTAAACGTGTCGAATTCGACACGTTTAAAAATGAGGCTGGAAGTAATACATTTGTATTAACACCGGAAAAATGGGTTAAAGCCACAAATGCTATAGGTATACACTCTAAACCAGGCCGTTATGGCGGCGGCACATTCGCTCATAAAGACATAGCTTTTGAATTCGCCTCTTGGATAAGTCCAGAATTTAAACTTTATTTAATCAAGGAATTTCAAAGACTCAAGGAAGCGGAAAATCAAAAATCATCACTCGGATGGAACATAAAAAGAGAGCTGGCAAAAGTGAATTACAAAATTCATACTGACGCAATAAAGCAAAACTTAATACCAATAAAAATTGAAAATATCCCTGAAAAATTTGTTTATGCCAGCGAAGGCGATCTTTTAAACAAAGCCATATTCAATATGACCGCGAAAGAATGGCGCGACCAAAATCCAGACAAAGAAGGCAATATTCGAGACTATTCAACAATAGAACAACTGGTAGTACTTTCAAATCTTGAAAGTCTGAATTCGGAACTGATCAAACAAGACATGGAACCAGGGAAAAGATTATTAAAATTAAATCAAATTGCCATCGAACAGATGAGGTCGATACTGGGACATCCAGCTTTAAAAAAATTGAAATAAACAGCCCCTTGCCCGCCGTAACAATTGCCTTATACTAACCACATGCCAACCGTCGAAGACTTCCTAAAATCCAACGACATCACCTACTCCCTCCACGAGCATCCGGCAGTTTTTACTTGTGAAGAAGCTGAAAAATATTGCGGAGATATTCCGGGGCTTGCCTGCAAAAATCTATTACTGAAAGGTAGAAAAAGCGAACGATATTTTTTAATAATACTTCCTGCGGAAAAACGAGCTGATTTGAAAAAAATCAGTGAAACCGTCGACGATAAACAGATAACCTTTGCCGGCCCGGAAGCTCTTCTTGAAAAATTAGGACTCGAACCTGGCGCAGTCTCCCCTTTTGGTTTAATCAATGATAAAAATCATGAAATAGAGGTTTACATCGATAAAAAGGTCTATTATGCCGATATCGTAAGTTTTCACCCAAACAGAAACACAGCCTCATTAGAATTATCAGGAGAAATGTTCCACAAATTCTTACGAGCAATTGAGAATAAAACCAAGGTAATTGATCTATAATAGCAAACAGCCAAAACGAGCCTTGACAAAACCCAGCTACGTGATACTATGTTCGCTTAACCAAATACGATATGGCAAGACGCTCACAAGAAGACCAACCAAAAAGCCAACCAAGAAGCTTACCACGAGATCTATATACCGAATCACTGGGCCGCGACATCAAAGGAGATTTAGAGCAATTTCGCAATGGTGAAGTAGAACGAAAAGAAGTCATTAGAAGAACTGCAGACAGAATAAACACCGTGATGAACAGCATCGCTACAAAAATGGGCTATGATCCAAATGCTCAAAGATTAACCAAAAAAAACCAACCTGCAACCATCAAAGATACTTGCAGCACATGGTTTAAAGAACTTGGTGGCACATATTGGACAGTCGAAAAAAACCTGCCGGAAGATGCAAGAGTCCCATGGGCGGATTACTGCCATTTTAAAAATAATCCCTCGCCAACTTCTGAAACTTATAAGGCGCAAGCTGCTAAGGATTTTACAACAGCTACAGGATTTGATCCCGAAGAAGTCTTTAAATTCCAGTGTTCTTTAAACAAAAAAAAACCATAAACCATGGTAATTAATGAATCAAAGGAGGCCATTCCTGAGCATATAGCAGCAATTGCGACAAAACTTAATCATGTGGATGCTCCAACTATCAATCCTAAACCTGCATTGGCTGAAATCAGAGAAAAAATATCTCAATTTGAGATGGCTGCGCTTCAGGCTTAAAAATATTAACCGAACAGCCAATTGTCCGAACACAGTTTTAGTAGTACTATTTAACCGAACCAATAAACTTTAAAACACTTATGAAAAAAAACATTTTAATCATAATTATAATCTTAATCTTGGCAATAGCGGCAATACTGGCCCCGAAATTTATAACAAAATGGAAGAATGGGAATTCCGAGATTGAAGATCTCACAATGGACTCAACTTCTTCAACAAAACTGGCAGCCAAAAAAGGAGCAAAAGCACAAACAGCCGCAATTTCAATCAAGGATTTTGCGTTTTCTCCAGCAAGTAAAACAGTCTCGAAAGGCACAAAAATAACATGGACAAACAAAGACAATGCACCTCACACAGTAATGAGCGATGACAAAAACGGCCCAAAAAGCCAACTCCTAAATCAAAATTCCAAATACAGTTTCATATTCGATAAAACAGGCACATTCAAATACTACTGCTCTGTTCACCCAACAATGACGGGCACAATAACTGTAAAATAATCAACATGACTTACGTTCCATCCAAAATAAAAGCGGCCCTAATCATCGCAATCGTAACCTTCATCCTTGATTTTTCATTCCATAAAACACTAACCGAGCCCATGGAATCTTTTGATTACTTTACAATCAAATGGCTGTTGGCGTTTTTTGTAGCGACATTTTTTGTAAACTGGCCGAAGCAAAATTGGAAATGGATGATAACGTTTGCTTCAGTGGCAAGTTTTTTAATGAGCTTATATTATCGCTGGTGGGAATTTTCTGTTGGTATTTCTTATGGAGAACGCGCGCCTGACATAATTTTCCTGGATAGGACACAAACTATTTTATTTGGCGGCACATGGTTCCTGTCACATGCTCTATTTTTCATAATCGGAATCTTAATAAGCAGAAAATTAATAAAAAACTTATGAACAATTTAACCCTTATCGGCACAGTCGCGATAATCCATTTACTGGCAGCTGTTAGCCCGGGGCCTGATTTCATAATGTGCGTAAAAAACTCACTCACCTATTCGCGCAAAACAGGAATTTGGACAGCAGTTGGCTTTAGTATAGGAATGGCAGTACACATCTTTTATTCTCTAGCCGGAGTCGCATTGATTATTTCCAAATCCATCATTCTTTTTAATTTCATCAAACTTTTAGGCGCAGGATACTTGATATATATCGGCATCAAATCTTGCCTATCAAAATCTTCAAAAATAGAAATCAACAGACAAGAAAAAAAAGATGACATCTCCAAACTCTCAGCCGTAAAAATGGGATTTTTAACAAACGTACTCAATCCAAAAGTTACCCTTTTCTTTCTAAGTTTATTCACAATGGTAATTTCTCCAAACACAAACCCTACAATTTTAGCAATAATAAGCGCAATAATCATCATACAGACGGCCTTATGGTTTTCGCTCGTTTCTATTTTCTTCACTCAAAAAAGAATTCGCTCAATTTTTGAAAAATTCCAAAACGTATTTAACAAAACATTGGGTGGACTGCTCATTGCCTTGGGAATAAAAGTCGCCTTAACTGAAAAATAAAAACATGCCAAATTGCCCTCAATGCAAACAAAATTTTGAAGTAACCGACGATGATAAAAAATTTCTGGAAGACGTCAGTCCGACTTTTAACAATAAAAAATATTTAATTCCGGCGCCAACCCTTTGCCCCGATTGTCGCCAACAACGCCGCACCTCCTGGCGCAACGAACGCAAATTCCATAAACGCAAATGCGACCTTTGCAACAAACAAATCCTCTCAATGTATCGCGCTGATGTGCCATTCCCGGTTTATTGTCTGGATTGCTGGTGGAGCGACAATTGGGACGCGACAAAATACAGCCGCGATCCCGATTTTAACAAACCTTTTTTTGAACAATTTATCGAACTCCGCGACAAAGTCCCTCATTTCTGCCTGGCAAATCTCCACCAAACAATGGAAAATTCCGACTTTTGCAATCACGTCGGCTATCTCAAAAATTGCTATCTCATAGTCAATTCCGACCAATCCGAACAATGTATGTACGGCAAAGGAATGAATCGCTGCTTCAATTGCATGGACTGTTTCAAGGTATATGACTGCCAAGCTTGTTATGAATGTATAAATTGCAATAATTGCGCTTTCTCAAGCTACTTGTTGAACTCATACACTTGCGACAACTGCCACTTTTCATCCAACTTGATTGGCTGCAAACACTGTTTTGGATGTGTAAATTTGCGCAACAAAGAACACTATTTTTTCAATGAACGTCTTTCAGCAAAAGAATACGAACAAAAAATCGCTCAACTGAAATCCGCTAAAACTCCCGAAGAAAACTGGAATGATTTTCAAAAATTCCGCTCTAATCAACCGATGCGATGGATGCAAGAAAAAAACACTGAAAACTGCACCGGCGAATATCTGGTAAATTGCAAAAATTGCACCAACTGTTTTGACTCGGAACATCTGGAAGAATGTAAGAACTGCACGGACCTCAAAAAAGGCGACAAAGTCAGTTACAAAAATCAGGATATTTCATATTTTGGAATGAGCGTTGATTATTCTTATGAAGGTTCGGTATTGGGATACAAAACCAATCACTCGCTATTTTGCAAAAATGTTTGGGAAAGTAATGACGTATTTTATTCTCAACTCTGCACTAACAATTGTCATGATCTTTTTGGTTGCGTGGGAATGAAACACGCAAATTACTGCATTCTCAATAAAAAATATTCAAAAGAAGAATATGAAAAACTGGCAGGAAAAATAATCGAACACATGCTTAAAAATAAGGAATTTGGCGAATTTTTCCCAATCAAATTCTCGCAACTTAGCTATGATGAAACAACAGCATGTGAATATTTCCCTCTTACAAAAGACCAAGTCATAAAAAACGGATGGCCTTGGCATGATACAAAAGAACCGGATTATTCCGGCGTAACAAAAAAAATCCCCGCAAATCAAATCCCTCGCGACATAAACAAAGTCTCGGATGAAATCCTTGATTGGGCTATTGAATGTACGGAAAGTCATCGCCTATTCAAAATCCAAGCCGCAGAACTCAATTTTTACAGAACAATGAAACTCCCAATTCCACTCTTTCATCCGGACGTACGCCACTTCCGCCGCCTGGCCTTACGCCGTCCGCGCAAACTTTACGAGCGCACATGCGACAAGTGCAACGACAAAATCATAAGCAGCTATTCATCAAAACAACCCGAAAAAGTCTACTGCGAAAAATGCTATTTAGCCGCAACCTTTTAATTACCTCAGTGTTATTGTAATGTGTAAACAATTAACCAATAATTTTATGAAAAAACACCTCGTGAAAATCGGCTTGGTTTTGATACTGACCGTCATCCTCGTTGCGGGATGCAACAAAGCAACACCTAAAATAAGCGAAGATTATGCAATCCGCAGTACTGAACTTGCAGCATATTCATTAGTGCCAAGCGAAGGTGAATTTAGCGCATTCACGCCTGAACAAATAGAGAAAGAAGGAACCCCGGTTGAAATGGAATCACTAAATAAAATCGGAGACAACCAATGGATAGAAGGATTTTTTGCTCCGGTAAGCCCTACCGATAAAGATACTGTATTTTTCTCAACACAAATGCAAGATGCAACAAGTTCTGGACTATACGACAAAATGCTAAACAGAATTCTCAGTTACAATATAAAAACAGGAGAAGCTAAAGAACTTTATAAAGAAGAAGAAAATAGAGTACTGCGAACAATCGGCATTGATGGTAATAAAGTAATAGTAATGTACGATCTTATAGACAATTCTCCGGGTCCATGTTTCTCGGTATGGGCTGACTGGAAAGATTTCGGCTACCTGGACATTACAAAACCGGAAGCCGGATTAAGTGCTTACAATATGCCGGATTATAAAATCACTGAAGGACAGGAAGCACAAAAAAAATGCGAACAAGACAATGGACTGTAAGAGAATAAACCACAAAAATCCCCTCCATTAACGAGGGGATTTTTTTATTAAAAAATTTCGCTTCGCAAAATTTTCACCACTTCATCTTATTTATATCATCCGGATCATTTCCAAACTTACAAATATAAGCTTGGTGAGCCTTTATTTTGTTATTCAACATTTCCACAACTGCATCTTTTTTTCGCGCGACAGCTTTATTATGCTTGGATCCTTCACGAATCAAATCCATGGCAACATGATAACAACTCACTCCATTTGCAACAGCCATATCGAAAGGCGTAGTGGTTGATCCTTCCTCTTTATAACCGTGAATTATGAAACGTTTGGGATCAACATACGACCACAAAACCTGCTCAACGTCATTCGTATACCCGTGATAATTAAAAACCACTTTTCTATCTTTCGTAAAATAGCTGTTTACTCCAACTTCCGTTAAACAATTCTGCCCGTGAGAACAATAATCACCCAATCCAATAGAAGTTAATTCTGAAATATTCACATAACGAACTTTTAATTCCGGCACCAATTCCTTGCAAAGCTTCACAGCAAATAAAGCCTCTCTTGTCACATAATCACCGCATGAAGCCAACACCACGTCCGGATTCTTAGTCCCCTCTTTCCCACCAACCCACTCCCAAACACCAATGCCGACTTTGGCTTGCTCACGCGCTTCTTTCAAGGTCAACCACTGAGGCAACTCAGTCTTGCCTGCAACAATCACGCAAATCGCATCTTTGCGTTTAAGAGTCTCATCGTAAGCCACAAGCAAACTATTTACATCGGACGGGAAATAAATCTGACTGAATTTCCCATGCTTCTGCAAAACATTACTTATAAAGCTCGGATTTTGATGTGAATATCCATTGTGGTCCTGCCTCCATCCAAGGCTTGTCAAAACATAAATCGCGCTAGCGATCGGTTTGCGCCACTTCACTTTAAGGCTTTGTTTCAAAAACTTTGCATACTGGTCAACCATACTGGAAATAATAATCGCAAAAGCCTCATAAGTCGCAAAAATCCCATGACGACCGGTCAACAAATAGCCCTGCAGCCAGCCCTGCAAAGTGTGTTCGCTAAGCATCTCCATCACGCGCCCATCCGTAGAAATATTTTCATCCGTACTTTTTATCGGCCACATATAAACACGCTTGGTAACATCAAAAACTCCATTCATTTTATTTGACTCAAGTTCATCCGGACACATTATTCTAAAATTATCTTTATTGAATTTAAAAACGTCCCGCAAAAGCTTGGTACTTTCCTTGATACTACTGGCCATCGTCTGCCCTCGTTTGCCGATTTTTACTTCATATTTTTCAAGTTTTGGAATTTTCAAATCGCGATAAAAATTGCCGCCGACCGCATGGCGATTCATGCCGATGCGACGATTTCCCGTAGGCAAAAATTTGAGAATTTCTTTTTTAGGTCGCCCTTTTTCATCAACCAATTCATTAATTTTATAACTTTCCAACCATTTTTGAACAGCTGCCAAAGCATCCTTATCAACGCTCGGATGTTCAACCGGAATTCCATGAGAATGAAAAGAACCTTCCACCAAATGTCCATGATATTTATGAATTCCATGCCATCCTTTTGGCGTGCGCATGAGAATAACCGGCCATTTTGGTTTTAGTGAAAGAGGCTTAAAACTCAATCTTTTTCTGGCCTGTTTTTGAATATTGCGAATCATTTGATAAGCCTTTTCAACAACTTCCATCATATTTTTCTCAACGGAATGATCATCAACAATCAAAGGCTCATAACCATATCCGATAAACAAATGCCTCAATTCCTCATCGCTCATGGTGCCATAAATCGTAGGGTTGGAAATTTTATAACCGTTAATATGCACTATCGGCAAAACAGCTCCGGAAGTCTTTGGATTAAGAAATTTATTACTATGCCATGCCGTAGCCATCGGACCTGTTTCAGATTCACCATCTCCGCACACAACAGCTGTAATTAAATCCGGATTATCCAAAACTGAGCCATAAGCCGTTGATAAACTATACCCCAATTCCCCACCCTCCAAAATCGATCCTGGCACCCCAGGCGTCACATGGCTTGGAAAAGACGTATGCGGCCAACTGAAATCATGAATAAGTTTTCCCATTCCTTTTCCATCAACTGTAAACTCCGGATAAAATTCTTTTAAAGTCCCGTCAGCAAAAAGATTAGCCAAAACCGCAGGAGCTCCATGTCCGGGCCCGACAATCAACATCATCTCGCATTTATGCTTCCATACGAGATAATTTAAATTCGCGTAAATAAAATTAAGTCCCGGCACAGTCCCCCAATGACCGAGAATTCTCGGCTTAAAATGTTCAGGCTTCAATCTTTCACGCAACAAAAAATTGTCCTTTAAATAAAGCTGCGCAACCGCAATATAATCAACATATCTGCGATATTTCCCAAGCCATTCTAGAAATTTATGGTCGATTTTATTCATAAGTAAAGAGGTAAAAAATCCTACAAAAAAGAATATCATAACTCTATCTCTTCGCAAACAAATAACCCATTTTTCCTTGATAAAACAATCCCATCATCTCAACTTTAAACCCATGCTTCATTAAAATATTTTTCAAACGATTAGGGTCCATTTCAGGCTTATACATGTGATACTCAACATAAAACGCTCCAACTTTACCAAAAATTTCATCAGACAAATTCTCCAAAATCTCAAATTCAGCGCCTTCACAATCCAGCTTAATCAAACTCACTTTTTCAAGACGCTGTTGCTCAAAAACTCTGGCCAAAGTTGTAACAGAGACCTCTTTTTGCCCGACAACCGAATCTTCAAACTCTCTTATCCCGATATCATTAATCTCAAACAAAGAATGATTATGCGAATCTTTATTAAGATAAAAAACGCGCTTACTTTCCTCAACACCCACTGCCAAATTCTTCATAACAACATTTTTAAATCTGTTCAGTTTCAAATTCACCTTCATAGCCTGATAATTTTGCTCATCGGGCTCATAAGCAAAAATCCTGACAGCATCATTTAAAGCCGCAACATACGCGGAAAACATCCCAACATGCGCGCCAACATCAATAATTGGCGCATTCGCTTTTTTTATCACATCATCCAAAATTCTATATCCCCTTTCATTAAAAATTTCATTAAAAACGATCTCGTCAGCCTTGGAATTAATCTCGAAAATCAAAGTTTTATTATTAACTGCAATTTGCTTTTGGTAACTCATAAACTTGCTCAAAGAAATCAAATAAATTATAGTCTAACCATGTTATTTTTCCTAGACACAGCAAATATTGAAGATATAAAAAAATATGCCGCATGGGGCATTGTTGACGGCGTAACAACAAATCCGACATTAATCGCAAAAGAAGGTGTCTCATTGGAAAAACGCATTAAAGAAATAGCAAAAGTGATAAAAGGCCCTATAAGTTCGGAAGTTGTCAGCAATGATCTGGAGGAAATGCTTAAACAAGGCCGCGCATATTCAAAATGGGCGAACAATATTTACATAAAAGTGCCAATGACTCCGGAAGGACTTCAAGCTGTAAAAATTTTCAACAAAGAAGGGATTAAAACAAACGTAACGGTTACTTTTTCCGCGGGACAAGCACTTTTGGCAGCAAAAGCCGGCGCGACTATCGTAAGCCCATTCATCGGACGATTGGATGACATATCTGAAGACGGCATGGCCCTAGTAGCGGATATGGTAAAAATCTTCCGAAATTATCAATTCAAAACTAAAATTTTAGTGGCAAGCATACGCCATCCTCTACATGTAATCGAAGCTGCAAAATTGGGCGCAGACATTGCCACAATGCCTCCGGACATTTTGGATAAATTAATCCGTCACCCATTAACGGATATTGGAATTAAAAAATTCATGGATGACTGGGAAAAAGTAAAAAACATTCAATAAGCATGATTGAAATTAATTCCGAAAATATTTTTGCAATCAATAAAAAGCACGGATTGAGCAAAAGTGAATTTTGCGCAAAGTCCAAATTCATCAAGCAATATTTGCAAAAAATTCATGCAAAAAAACAAGATTTTTACAAAACAATTGACGACAATAAAACCATAATATCAATCAAAAATTTTGCCAAAAAAAACAAAGGAAAATTTAAAGACATTGTAATCCTGGGAATTGGAGGATCAGCGCTGGGCGCTATCTGCATACAACAAAGTTTAAAACATCTCTTCGGAAAAACCGCTACAGCCACACCAAAACTTCACATATTGGACAACATAGACCCTACTCTCCTAACCGAACTGGAAGAAGTCATAGACTACAAAAAAACACTCTTTATAGTAATAACAAAGTCAGGCACAACTCCGGAAACCATCACTCAATATCTTTATTTCCGCTCAAAAATAAACACAAAAAAACTGGATCCAAAAAAACATTTCATTTTCATCACGGATCCAAAAACCGGAATTTTACGCCAACTTGCAAACAAAGAAAAAATTCCAAGTTTCGATGTCCCGACAAACGTAGGTGGTCGCTTTTCCGTATTAACGGCAGTCGGACTTTTGCCTGCTGCGCTCATCAATATAAACACAGACAACCTCATCGTCGGCGCGCGCAAAATGCGAGACAAATTCTTCAGCACGAATTTTTCACAAAATTTACCATTCCAACTCGCAACCGTTCAGTACCTTCTTGGTAAAAAAGGAAAAAACATAAATGTACTGATGCCATATTCTCAAAAACTCATAAAATTCGCAGATTGGTACAGGCAATTACTCGCCGAAAGTATAGGCAAAGAACGTGACAACAAAGGCAAAATCGTCAATATGGGACTTACTCCGATAAACGCTCTGGGAGTTACGGATCAACATTCGCAGCTACAACTTTTTAATGAAGGCCCAAACGACAAACTGGTAATTTTTATTGAAGTTAAAAATCTTGGCCCAAAATTACAAATTCCAAATAAAAATCTCACATTCAACAAATTGCTGCAAATAGAAAAAACCGCAACGGAAACATCATTAACAAAAAACAATCGTCCCAACATAACAATCACGGTAGACAAAGTGGACGAACAAACTCTTGGCGGGCTTTTTATGTTGTTTGAATGCGGCATAGCCTTCCTAGGCGAATTCTTTAATATCAATGCTTTTGACCAGCCAGGAGTTGAATTTTCAAAGAAATTGACTAAAGACATACTGAAAAAGCTTTACTAAAATCGCAAATCTGTTTAATATATTATAAAACGAGGCTTTCGCCTCAAATATCTCATAACCCCTGTTCTTATGCTTAATGCAAAAGCACTCGCAATTACTGCCGGAATTCTCGGCGCTGTATTTGCAGGCGGAATCGTTGTCGTATCTTTATTAACAGGATACGCAGCAGATTATTTGGCAATGGTCGGTCCTATGCATCCATGGTATGCATACAGCTACCTTGGCGCATTGATATTGGCAGTTGAACATTTTGTAGGATGCTTCATCGGCGCATACGTCTTCGGAACATTATACAATGTATTTGCAAAGTAACAGCCCAAGCTCTGCTTGAAATTACAATCAACAAAAACGTCCCGCCATGGCGGGACGTTTTTTATTTCACAAGAAACAAAGTGGAATTATTCCGGAAATTGATATAAATTAGACCTAAGTCAAATAAAATCAATGTTTAAGAAATTTCCAAAACTAGGCAAACCCCTCACGGAAGAGCAAATTAAATTTCTCAAAACCTTCACTAAATCTTGCCGTCATTCAATTTTGGAAATGGTGACAAATGCGCAAAGCGGCCATCCGGGCGGGTCACTTTCATGTATTGATTATCTCGCGCTAATTTATGCCTTTATAATCTCACAAACAGGAGAAAAGATTACGATCTCTAATGGCCATATCTCCCCTGCCGTCTACAGTACGCTGGCAGAACTCGGATATATTCCAAAAGAAGATGTTGTAAAAACATTCCGCAAAATCGGATCAATCTACGAAGGACATGTAACCCGCCATGTGCCTGGAATTTGGTATGGAACAGGTCCGCTCGGAATAGGACTTTCTGTCGCATCAAGTTTCGCATGGGAAAAGAAACATAGCGCAGCATTAAGCGAAGAAATTCCGCAAAAAGTTTTTGCCTTAGCCGGCGACGGCGAATGCCAAGAAGGTGAAATTTACGAAACCATGAACTTCGCGCACAAATACAAACTGGATAATCTCATACTTTTTATAGACGCAAATAAAGTCCAACTTACCTCAAGCATTAAGGAAATAATGGATATTGATTTACCAAAAATTTTTGCTGCCGGAGGATGGAGAGTGATTCAAGTTGATGGACATGATTATCAAAAAATGTGGTCAGCTCTTGCCAGAGCTTACAAAACAAACGACAAACCAACCGTCATAATCGGCAACACAATAATGGGCCAAGGTGTGGATTTTATGGAAATTGCAGGCAAAGAAAATAAAGCGGATTGGCATGGTAAAGCGCCAAAACCCGAACAAATTACAGATCCTTTAAAAAATCTTGCGCCAACCGAAGAAGAAGAAAATATTCTCAAAGATTTCCGCAAAAATTATATAAAATGGCATCCGCAAAAACCCGACTACCCAAAATTATTAAGCAAAACTGAAATAAAAACCGGCACACCGATTCTTTACACAAAAGACACTTTAACAGATTGCCGCACAGCCTACGGACAGGCTTTAGCTGACTTGGCAAAAAATAATCCGGAAATAGTGGCGCTCACAGCAGACCTTAAAGATTCCGTAATGACAAAATTTGTGGCGGCACAGTTTCCGGAGAGACATATTGAATGCGGCATTGAGGAACAACACATGGTTTCATTTTCCGGAGGACTTAGTCTCTCAAATATAACGCCATTCTGTTCAACATTCGGCGCGTTCATGAGCAGCCGCGCAAAAGATCAAGCCAGAGTTAATGACATCAATGATACAAACGTAAAAATGGTCGCAACCCACTGCGGACTCTCCGTTGGCGAGGACGGCCCGACTCATCAAGCTATCGACGATATGAGTTCATTTTTGGGAATGTTTAATACAATGATTATTGAGCCGGCTGATCCAAACCAAACAGACAGAATAATTAGGTACGCCGCTTCCCATTATGGAAATTTTTACGTAAGAATGGGCAGACATAAATTTCCTATCATTACAAAAGAGGACGGGTCTCCGTTTTATGATGAAAATTATAAATATGAATACGGACGCTGCGATGTAATCAGCGAAGGCAAAGATGTAACAATCGCAGCAACAGGCGCAATGATTAACGAAGCATTAAAAGCGCGCGAAATTCTTTCACAAAAAAAGCCAAATCTTTCAGTGGAAATAATTGCAGTCAGTTCAATCAAAAAATTCGACGACAAATTGATTGATTCAATCAAAAAAACCAACAAAGTAATCACAGTGGAAGACCATAACGTAATTTCAGGCTTGGGAAGCCAATTAGCGCGACATCTTACTCTCAATAATATTCACGTAGCAGCCTTCAAAACAATGGGCGTCACAGAATATCAACTCTCAGGCAAAGTCGACGAGCTCTATCACTCGGCAAAAATCGACGCGGACGCAATCATGGAGACTATACTTCAAATTATTTAATTTTTATTAACATGCCAAAATCAAACAAAAATCACCACACATTCGCACAGGAATTACATCATGCGGACTTTAGAGTCACAATTTTTGGATCGGCACGCATAGGAGTGAAAGACAAAATATACAAACAAGTTTTCGATTTGGCCAAGGAAATAGGTAAACACGGCTTTGACATGGTAACAGGAGGCGGCCCGGGCTTAATGGAAGCTGCAAATGCCGGACACTCAGCCGGAGACAAGTCCCATCGTTCCGACAATATCGGCCTCGGAATCAGGCTCAAACACGAACAACATGACAACAAACATCTCGAACTGAAAAAACATTTCAATAAATTTTCCAAAAGACTTGATAATTTTATGGCCTTATCAAGCATAGTGGTGGTAATGCCGGGAGGAGTCGGCACGTGCCTGGAGCTTTTTTACACATGGCAACTTATGCAAGTTGGGCATATCCATCCTATTCCAATAATTTTAGTCAGCAAAATGTGGAATGAACTGATGAAATGGATCAAAAAATATCCGTTAAAAGATAAATTGATAAGCCAAAATGAAATGCAATGGATATCCTTTGCAAAAAACAACAAAGAAGCAATGAAAATAATTCTAAAAACACACAGCGAATTTCTAAAAAAGAAAAATCACAACAATTTGAAATATCTAAATAAATAAGCCGCTCTTACAATGGCAAAATCTCAAATCGGATTAATCGGCCTGGCTGTAATGGGCGAAAACCTCGCCCGCAACATTGCAGGTCATGGATTTAAAATATCGGTTTTTAACCGCACCACGGAAAAAACCACCCAGTTTATTGAAAAATTCAAAAAAAACTCTCTACTCACGGGCACTCGCAATCTCAAAGAATTCATCAGCAGTCTCGAAACTCCACGGAAAATTATTTTGCTAGTAAAAGCCGGTGAAGCTGTGGATGAAATAATTAAAAAATTAACTCCCCTGCTTAATAAAAACGACATTTTGATAGACTGCGGAAACTCGCATTTTAAAGATACTGAAAAACGCCAACAATATCTCAAACAAAAACAAATACATTTTATCGGCTGTGGAATTTCAGGAGGAGAGGAGGGAGCTTTAAAAGGCCCGAGTCTAATGCCGGGCGGAGATAAAAAAGCCTGGAAAAAAATCCAATTAATTTTCGAAAAGATCGCAGCAAAAGATTTTTCCGACAAACCTTGCGTCACATATCTGGGACCGGGCGGAAGCGGACATTTCGTAAAAATGGTCCATAACGGCATTGAATACGCAATCATGCAATTGATAGCCGAAAGCTATGACATTCTAAAAAACATAGGAAAATTCTCAAACCCGGAACTTGCAAAAACATTCTCTAATTTCAACAAAACCGAAAATTTAAAATCTTTTCTCATAGAAATAACAGCAAAAATTTTCACAAAGAAAGAAGGTTCAAAATATCTGATTGATTTAATCAAGGATTCCGCGGGACAAAAAGGCACAGGGAAATGGACCACACAAGAAGCCTTAAATTTAAGCGCATCAATCCCAATAATCAACGCAGCAGTGGACGCAAGGGTTATTTCCGGGGATGAAACTTACAGAAAAAATTACAAGACATTTCCAAAAATAATTTTAAAAATAAAAAAACAAAATATAACACAGTTGGTTCATGATGCCCTGGAACTTTCCGTAGTCCTCTCCTACATCCAGGGATTTGAGTTAATTTCCAAAGCAAGTCTGGAATACAATTGGAATTTGAGTCTCAATGAAATCGCGCGCATCTGGCAAGGAGGCTGCATCATTCGTTCAAAAATACTAACAGAAAATCGCTTCGCGATTTTCAATTCCCCTTTTTTCCTGAAAGAATTCTCCAACACTAAACAGAAAAACTGGCGCAAATTGCTTATTTTAACGACATCAATCGGCCTGCCTGCTCCGGCTCTCTCAAGCGCTCTTACGTATTACGACACGCTCACCAACAAAAACCTTCCTCAAAATCTCACACAAGCGCAACGCGACTTTTTTGGAGCACACGGCTACGAACGCATTGATAAAAAAGGCTCATTCCATACGGAATGGTAAAATCTCCATTCTAAAATTTTTTATAAATCTCTTTTCTATGAGCAATTTTCAAAATCACCAGCACTACCAAACAATTATTTTTCTGATCTTTTCTGAAAACAACTCTATAATCACCCACCCTAAATCTAAAAGTGGGAATTTCAAAACCGCGCAACTGCATGCTCTGCAATAACGGATTGGATAATTTAATAAAATAATCCAATTTTTTCAAGATTTTAACCGAAATACTTTTATCGATTTTTTCTAAATCTTTCTGAGCCTGAACTGTATAAACAAGACTATAAACCATATTTCTTTTTCAAATCTTCATGATCAACAAATTCTCCATCCTGATATTCCTTCCAGGCACTTTCCACCTTATCGGCAAACGTTTCTTGAGTCCTCAAAGGAACAATAATCAATTTTTCCTTCCTCACTTCAACCTGATAATATTCAGTATCAAAATTATCTCTCCACTCTTTGGGTAAAGTGATTTGTCCCCTGGAAGTTGAATGTAAAACCTTAACCATATAATTCAATAAATAAGTAAATACGTAAATATTATAATAAGAAAGTATAAAAAAAGCAATACCAATCTTTTTAAAAACATCTATAATGAAACATATCTCTAAATTCTCTCATGAATCTCTACCGCATCGACAAACCGTTTATATTGGTTATTTTTGGCGCTTCGGGCGACTTGGCCAAACTCAAACTTTTCCCTGCGCTTTATAGTTTAATGGAGCAGCATAGATTCCCTAAGGAATTTTATATTGTCGGTTACGCGCGTACGCAAAACACTCGAGAAAACTTCCAAAAAGAATTCAAAAAAAGTATCGAATCCAACAGCAAAGTTGACCAAACTCTTGTAAAAGAACTCACAGACCATGTCCACTATTTTTCCGGACAATACAACAAACTGGAAAACTTCAAAAAATTCCGCGCTTATTTAAAAGAACTTACAGGAAAAACTCAAATCACAACTCTTGCATATTTCTCCGTACCACCGATTGTTTTTAAAGACATCATCCAAAATCTTGGAGAAACAAAAACAAGTAAAGACGAAGACATTCGCTTAATTCTTGAAAAACCTTTTGGCGAAGACACGGCCTCCGCAAAAGAACTTTTCCACTTTGTAGCTCGTTATTTTGAAGAAGAAAATATTTATCTGCTCGACCACTACCTCGGAAAATCCGCAGTGCAAAGCCTACTTCACCTTCGTCATTCAAATCGCCTGCTAAACCTCATGATGAAAGGACCGGAAATCGCAAATATTCAAATAACAGCTTTTGAAAAAGTCGGCGTAACCGCAAGGGCCGGATATTTTGATCAAGTTGGTACTATCCGCGACATGATCCAGTCTCATCTCATGCAAATTCTTGCGCTTATAACAATGTCAATTCCAATCACAGAAGACCCGGCCAGTCTGCACAGAGAAAAATACAGCATCCTTTCCGCATTAAAATTCATAGATTCTCCAAAAAATATAGTCATGGGCCAATACGCTTCATACACAAAAGAAAAAGATATTCCAAAAAACTCTCACGCGGAAACATTTGCGGCCATGCGTTTATTTATCGACCGCGAAAGTTGGTATAAAACTCCGATTTATATTCGCACCGGCAAGAAACTCCACGAAAAACACACTTACATTGTTGTGGAATTAAAAAAATTCGCATTCCAGCCAAAAGACGAAGAACCAAACCGTCTGATTTTTGAACTTCAACCGAACGAACGCATCAACATCCGACTGGTCAACAAACAAGGACAAACTTCACGCTATCAAGAAATCACAACCTCGGATTCTTTGGCTTGCACAGGCGATGATTGCCTACCCGAACACGGTCTGCTTTTGCTGGATGTGATTCGCAAACGCCGCCTGCATTTCTTAAGCTTCCCTGAAATTATCGCAACTTGGCAAATCATAGACCACATCGTAAATTTCATTAAAAAAAATCAAATTAAACCGCAAAAATATCAGGATTTTTCCGAAGGACCGGCAACTCAAAATAATCTGACTAAGATAGACGGATTCAAATGGTTTGATATTCACTAACATGAAAATTAAAATCTTCAAATCTGACAAAACTTTCATAAACGAATCAGTCAAATTCATTTTTAAAATTTGTAAAAATAAAAAATCAATAAATATCGCTCTAAGTGGAGGCGATACACCAAAGCCAATTTATGAAGCCTTAGCCAACAAAAACGACAAAGCCGTTTTCCATTATATAAAACAAAAAATCAATTTTTATCAAGTCGACGAACGCTACGTCCCGAAAACCGATTCAAATTCAAATTACAAAATGATCAACGAGACTTTGGTTAAAAAAACCGGATTCAATTTTTATCATTTTGACACTTCTCTATCAATAAAAAAATCATTAGCTGCATACTCAAAGCATCTCCCCAAAAAACCTTTTGATTTAACAATTTTAGGAATAGGCCCTGACGGTCACATCGCGTCCCTTTTTCCGAATTCAAAAGCCCTAACAGGCAAAAAATCCGTTGCTCACACGACTACAACAAATTTCGCTATCAAAGACCGCCTCACCTTAACATTTCCTCCAATTCTAAAAAGCAAAAACGTACTTATCCTCTTAACAGGACAAGAAAAATTAAAAATAATTGAAACACTTAAAAAAGCCGCCAAAATAAAATCCAAAATCACCAAACAGCAATACCAAAACTTCCCGGCGCTAAAACTCTTACAACACAAAAATCTGACCATCTATTTTAGCTAAGACCCTTAAGCCTACGCCTCCCCGCTCACATGCCACGGTTTCTTTTTGTGCGTAGCATAAACAGCTTCCTTCTCAGCAATCTGTTCCAAGTAAGCTTTAACATCCCCACCAACTTCAACAATATCTTCTCTCCTCGCAAAATTTAAAGAATATTTCTTTGAAGTTCCATCGGTCCTCACGAAATTAAAATCAAAATAATAACGACCGGCATCAACATGCATACTAATAAACATTTCGGCAGTCCCTCCGGAAAAATCACCCATCCTAAAAGATCGTTTTACTGTTTCAATGCTACCCTGATCTTGCGACCATACTAACAATGTTTCATTAACAAAATCTTTCAAAAACTCCCCACTCTTCCAAGAAATACTTTCAAAATTATCCCAAGAAAAACTATCTTTTATCCAAGAATCAGCATCGGATTCTTTATATTCAACAGGAGCTTTATCAGTCTTTCCCTCAACAAGATCAGCAGCTGCATCATCGGAAAGTGCATAACGGTCTTCAGGAGCTTCGCTTTCATGTAAAATTTCTTGCGAAAAAGGTCGTTTTCCTATGTTATTTCCTGATTCGGTATTACCGGCCATATTGATTTTTTTAAATCTTTTAATTATACAATATTTCTAACGAAATAACAATATCCAAGGACATGCTAAATAAGGACATCGCCAAACAACGAAGCCTTCTCACTCAAAAAATCCGCAACTTTTTCGTAAACAACAATTTCTTAGAGGTAGAAACTCCAATAATGACTCCGTTCCCGGGAATGGAACCTCACTTAACTCCGTTTGAAACAAAACTAACGCAGCCGTTTTCCAAAAAAACTATCCCGCTTTACTTGAATACGTCCCCTGAACTCCAGATGAAAAAACTCTTGGGCGCCGGATTTAACGATATTTTTAATATAACAAAAGTATTTCGTAATGGAGAACTAAACGGTCAGCTTCATAACACGGAATTTACAATGTTGGAATGGTATCGCGAAAACGCAAACTACAAAAATTTGATGACTGATTGTGAGAATTTAATCCTATCGCTAATCTGTAAAATCCTCCCCGGGGAGGACTCTCAATCTGTAAAAATTACGCCAAATCTTATCACCTACCAGGCACAAACCATAGACCTCACTCCGCCATGGCCTCGACTATCCACCCGGGAACTTTTCTTGAATTACTGCAAAATCGACTTAACTAAAAACCGCACATTCGCAACATTCAAAAAAACCGCACAAACTCACGATTACGACACCAATCACTGCGATACATGGGACGACATCTACTTCAAAATTTTCCTAAACAACATAGAACCAAATTTGCCTAAGAATAGACCGATTTTCATCTACGACTACCCGGCAACTCAAGCTGCCTTGGCAAAAAAATCAGAAAAAAATCCATTTTTTGCGGAGCGCTTTGAACTCTACATAGCCGGAACAGAACTGGCAAACGCTTTTTCCGAACTCATAGACCCAAACGAACAACGCGCAAGATTAACTGAGGAACAACGCCTTCGCAAAAAACTGAACAAAACCGTTTTTAAAATAGATAAAGAATTTTTACAAAGTCTAAAAAACATTAAAAACCCATGCGCAGGTATAGCTTTAGGCCTGGACCGTCTCTTTATGATACTTTTAGATAAAACAAATATTGGTGATGTGTTATTATTCCCCATGGAAAAAATGCTAATTAAATAAAATGTCTACAACAACAAACATTTCCCAAGGTCTCGCCATAATTTTCAAAAACCAACCATGGCTTATAGTTAAAGCCGACTTTGTAAGCCCAGGGAAAGGATCCGCATTCACACGCGTAAAACTGAAACAGCTTAAAACCAATCAAGTTGTAGAACACACATTCAAATCAGGCGAAACAGTGGAACTCGTAGACGTTGTCCGCAACAAATGCCAATATATCTACACGGATGGCACAAGCTACAATTTCATGGACAATAACACCTACGAACAATTTTCATTGGACAAAGAAACCATAGGCGACAACGCAAATTATTTATTAGAAAACACTGAATGTTACGCCATGTACATAGACGGAACGCCGGTAAGTATTCAGCTCCCTCCAAAAATGGATTTCAAAGTTGTGTCGGCTCCTCCCGGATACAAAGGAGACACGGCAACCGGTGGCTCAAAAGAATGCACAATTGAAACAGGCATGACCGTAAAAGTGCCATTATTTATAGAAGAAGGAGCCATGATAAAAGTTAATACGGCAGACGGAAGTTATGTGAGTAAAAGCACGAGCGAAGCTCGGGCCTAACCAATCAAATCGTTCCGACTTGTCGGAACTCCTTATCCTCTCTCACCATCCCCATGCTCGACATCAAATTCATCACGGAAAACATAGACGCAGTAAAAAAAGGCGTAGCACGCAAACACGCCAAAATTGACATTGATAAGCTTATAAAATTATATAAGGAGCGTAATGAAAAATTACAAAAAGTGGAATCGCTTCGCGCGCGTCAAAATGAACAGAACCAGAGCATAGCGACAGCTAAATCGAAAATAGAAAAAGAAAAAATGCTGAAGGAAATGAAAAAAGTTAAGGATGAAACCAAAACCCTTGAGCCGGAAATTCGAAAACTTGAAACACAAATAGACGAACTAGCAGTCCTCATCCCAAATCCACCACTCGCCTCAGCTCCGGACGGCACGGAAGAAGACAACAAACCATGCAAAACCCATGGCAAAAAGCCAAAATTCAACTTTGCTCCGCAAGATCATATAAAACTTGGTAAAAATCTCGACGTAATAGACATTGAGCGCGGCGTGCGCACGTCAGGCACACGATTTTATTATCTGAAAAACGAAGCTGTCTTATTGGAATTTGCATTGGTTCAACATGTACTTCACAAATTGGTAAGCAAAGGATTCACTCCTATTATCCCACCGGTCTTGGTGAAAGAAGAGGCCATGTTTGCAACGGGATTTTTCCCGGCGGACAGAAACGAAATCTACCATGTAAATCCAAAATCCGAACAAAATCCGGAAAACGATGATCTTTTCTTGGTGGGAACATCTGAAGTCCCTTTAACAATGCTTCATTACACGGAAATATTACCGGAAGAAAAACTGCCTATTAGATACTGCGGGTTTTCATCATGTTTCCGCAGAGAATCAGGGTCTTACGGCAAAGACGTTGCTGGAATAATTCGCGTACATCAATTCGACAAAATCGAAATGTTTAGCTTCTGCCATCCTGACAAATCCGAAGAAGAACATGAATTTATCCGCGGAATAGAAGAAGAAATCATGCAAGAACTTGGATTCCATTATCAAGTTGTGAATATTTGCGCAGGCGATTTAGGCGCTCCTGCCGC
>CAYHSM010000001.1:0-43704 GCA_964359325.1 uncultured Candidatus Peribacteria bacterium | reverse complement strand
TCAGTCGGATCCCCTATTTGTCCTGTAAAATTACCAAAAAGTAAAAGAATATGATGTCCGGCTTCTTGAAATTCACGAAGTTTTTTAATTACAACCATATGGCCTAGGTGCAGATCAGCGCCTGATGGATCAATACCGAGTTTAACGCGCAATTTTTTTCTTGATTTTAATTTATTTTCCAGATCTTTACGGACTATAACTTCAACAGTTCCGCGATCCAGTAATGTCTTTATATCTGATTTCATGTGCCCATTCTAATCTATTTCTTGATCTTTTTTTAGTGAAATGTGAATAAAAACTTGACAAATTTTCGGAAATCATTATATTGTTAGTTTCCAGCTCAGTTTATTATTTTTGAGTTCATTTATGCTCGAAGAAAAACTGGCACAAATTGGTTTTAACAAGAGCGAAGCAAGAATATACCTTGAGCTTTTGGCGATCGGTCCACAAGCTGTTAGTGTTATTGCCAAAAGACTTAGTTTGAACAGAACCAGCACTTATTCACTATTGAGAGCTTTGCAGAAGAAAGGATTGGTTGCTTCTTACAATAATAGCGGTGTTAAATTTTTTGCGGCAAATGATCCAAATTCTCTTGTTGGTTATATAGATCGAAAATGTCGAACATATGATTATTATCGTACTGAGCTTTTGGCTGCGATCCCAAAATTTCGATCTTTAATGGCTCAATATACTTTTCAGAAGCCTGTCGTGAGTTATCACGAAGGCATAGAAGGCGTTAAATTCGTGTTATACGATACATTGACTGCCAAAGGTGATTTTTGTGCTTATTTGTGTCTTCATAAATGGTTTAAATCAGGCATGAAGGATTTTTTGTTGGAATATAAAGATTTTCGTATCGCGAATAAAAAAATTCCCTTGAAGGCAATTGTGCCCGACACCCCTGAGGTTCGGGCTTTTTTTGATAAAAATTACGATAAAGATGATAAATTGACTCAAGTAATGTATATGTCCGATCCCAATTCTCATGATGTTTTTGAGAATGAAATGAATATTTATAATGATAAATTGGCGATTATTCATTTGGAGAGAGGTGAAGAGTATGGCGTCGTTATTCAAAGTAAAGAAATCGTTGCGATGCAGAGAGGAATATTTGAAATGGCTTGGAAAGGATTGCAAAAGTAAGGTACTATTTTGTCATGAAAGGATTAGATGTGTTGTATGAAGATAAAAATTGCTTCGTAATCAATAAGCCTGCCGGCATGGTTGTGCATTTTGCTGCTGATGATCACGTTGGCCTAACTGTTGTTAAACAAATTTCCGATAAAGTTACGAAAGATTTTAAAGATAAATTGCGTCCGGGTATTGTGCATAGACTTGATAAGGATACGTCCGGGATTTTGATTATTGCAAAAAATCAGGCGGCTGCAGATGATTTGATTTCTCAATTTAAAGCCAGAGAAGTTAAAAAAGTTTATTTGGCTCTTGTGTATGGAATTTTGCAATATCCCGAAGGAATAATAGATTCTCCAATTGCCAGAAGTTATCGTGATAGGAAAAAAATGGCTCTCGCTGCGGATAACGTCGGCAAGCAAGCTATTTCCAGATATAAAGTTTTAAGAAAATTCAAGATTGATGATAAATATGATGCCAGTTTGCTTGAGGTGCAAATTATGACCGGTAGAACACACCAAATCAGGGTACATATGGCATCTATAGGGCACTGCGTTATTGGAGATAAGCTTTATGGAAATAAAAAAATAAATAAATTTTTTGAAAATAAATTCGGGCTTATGCGCCAATTCTTACATTCTCAAAAAATACAATTTAAATCTCCCGATACCGGGGAATCAGTAAAGATAGAGGCTCCTTTAGCTAAGGATTTGGAGGAAACACTTACTCAGTTACAGGCTCAACTACAGCCTTAGTTTTTTTTACTGAAGGTTTTCGAGTTGTTGTTTTTTTGACAGTTACTTTTTTTGTGACTGTTTCTTCTTCAGTCTTTTTAGGTGCTTTAGCAACGCTTCCGTGTTCTTTTATATCTGTTATTTCAACAGTTGTTAAGTTTTGTCTGTGTCCTTTTGTTTTTTGATATCTGTGTTTTGCATGCATTTTGTAGATTAGAACTTTAACTCCTTTTTTGTGGCCTATAACTTTTGCAGTAACGGAAGCGCCTTCAATTAAAGGTGTTCCAATTTTTAGGCTGTCTTTATCGCTAATCAAAAGAACTTTATCAATTGTTATTGATTCTCCTTCTTTAGCAAGTAGTTTTTCTATTTCAAAAGTTGTTCCTTTTTCAACTTTATATTGTTTTCCTCCTGTTTCAATTATTGCGAACATGATGATGAGAGTTAAATTTGTGCTGATAATCTATGGAAAAATGCCCTTTTGGTCAAGTTGAAATTGTTTTAGAGTAGTTTTTTGATCTCTGCGACGGCATCTTTTATTGCTTTAGCGATTAGTGGATATTCTTCTTTTGAGAAGCCTGACAGGACGTAATTATGTAACTCCTGCTGTTCCGGTGTAAGTTGTCCTCTACTTTCTATCCCCAAACGGATTCTTTTGAAATTTTCGTGGCCGAGTTGTTCAATTATCGAACGCATACCGTTGTGCGTACCTGCCGATCCTTTGTCCCTGACGCGTATCGTCCCAAGCGGCAGGTCTATATCGTCATAAATTACAGTTAAATTCTCGATGGGCTCTTTATAAAAATTTAAAATTTTACTTACAGCTTCTCCTGAAAGATTCATCAATGTTGTTGGTTTTGCCAAGAGTACAGGTTCTTTAAGGTTTTCGCTTCGCTCACTTTGCTCGCCCTTAGGCTCGCTGGAGCGCTTCGCGCTCTGGAGGTAAGTTATTTTTGCAATTATGGCTTTTAGTTTAAAGTCCTCTTTCCAATTCACTTCTATCCCCTCTTTTTCCAATTGTTTAGTTAATTCATCCAGTACCAAAAAGCCGCAATTATGACGTGTTTTTACATATTTATCTCCTATGTTTCCCAATCCGATTACAATTTTCATAATTATTTTCTGTAAGGAATATTTTTTTCTTTGATTCTAATAATATCACCAAAAGTGGCGCCGTGTCTTTCGACTGCTCTTTGAATGCCCATACGCTCCAAATAGTGATATATGCGCTCGAGGCCTTCCGGGTTATTTAAGTTTGTCATTGATATCAATTGCTCGATGCGACGGCCTCCAATATGGAAAACTTTGTGATCTTCTTCATCAGTTATTTTTTGAATTATGTATTTTACTTTTTCCAAGTGTGGTCTTAAAACCGGAATGTTTGTCGTCTCGTCTTTTTCCTCCATTCTCAATTTATTTCTTTTTTGTTTCAATATTGCCAATTGTTTGACAATTTCAAATACCAATTCTTTTAGGCCCACTTTTGTGATGCATGAGAATGTGAAAATTTTTGCTCTTTTCACTGTTTTTTTGATTTCTTGAATTTTTTGTTCCAAAGCTGATTCATCCAGCATGTCAATTTTATTTATTGCGATAATTTGTTTTACTTTTGCCAGTTTCGGATCGAATGTTTTCAGTTCAGAATTTAAGATTTTGTAATTTTTGTCTGCGTTTTCAAGAGTGCAGTCAATTATATGAACCAATAGTTTTGTTCTTGTTACATGTCTCAAAAATTTGTGCCCCAAACCTTTACCGAGACTTGCGCCCTCTATCAATCCCGGAATATCTGCAACCACAAAAGATTGCTCTCTTGATCCTCCAAATTGCGATATATTTACAACTCCGAGATTTGGGATCAGTGTTGTGAATGGATAAGCTGCGATTTTGGGTCTCGCATTACTTATGACTGAAATAAGAGTTGATTTGCCTACTGATGGCAGTCCAATTAAGCCGACATCAGCCATTAACTTGAGTTCCAATAATATTTCTTTTTCTTCTCCCGGTTCTCCGTTTTCAGCAAAACGCGGCACTTGATTGGTTGAACTTACGAATCTTAAATTTCCAAGTCCACCTTTTCCGCCTCGAGCCGCTATCATTTGATCATTTGCTTTGCTTAGATCAGCTATCATTAGACTTTTATCCGCTGTGAAGATCATTGTGCCTTGAGGCACTTCCAAAATCAGATTCATTGAGTTTTTTCCCGTCATGTTTCTACCTTTACCGTTTCCTCCTGGTTCAGCTTTATAAGTTTTACGGTTTGCCAAATGACTGAGATTGCTTAAATTTGAATTAACTTCAAAGATTATACTGCCTCCGCGACCTCCATCTCCTCAATCAGGTCCTCCTTTTGATATAAATTTTTCTCTACGGAAACTAACGGAGCCGTTTCCGCCTTCTCCGGCAATGATTCTGATTTTTAATTCGTCGCAAAACATGGATGTAGTATGGAGGATACAACGTGCTTTATCAAGAAGTCTTTTTACGCTAGCCGCGTGAACGTTTTGTTGTTATAATGACGCTCGTTATTTGCAAAAATTATTAGCCCGGGTGGCGGAATTGGTAGACGCGCGGGACTCAAAATCCCGTGGTGGCAACATCGTGAGGGTTCGATTCCCTCCTCGGGCACCAGACATCAAGCGAATCTTGCGACATGCGGAGAGCGCTACCTGTCATGTAAGCGAGCCGGATGACGCAAAGATGAGCGCAGATGTCCCTTATCCTAATTGTCTTTTCACCTCCATAGTAATTTTCTTGGTATGCTCTTGGTTGTCGTGGCCGTAATAATGGTATGGAGAGGATTATGGAATCTAATGGATTTATATCTTTTTCCCGGAAGACCGATATTAAGTAATATTTTTAGTATAATACTCGGACTTTTTCTTCTTTATTTGCCGGATGAAGATATCAAGGAGCTTATTTAGATGCTTTTCAGCCCAGGATTTTCATAAATGATTTGGCTTTGTCGAGCGTTTCTTTGAATTCAGCTTTTTCTTTTGAATCCAGTACTATTCCGCCTCCAACTTGCAAATAAAGTTTTTTGCCTTTTTTTATGATTGTTCGAATGGCGATATTGAAATCCAGATTTTTGTTTGGATGAATATATCCGATTACGCCTGTATATACACTGCGAGTCGTCGGCTCCAATTCATCAATAATTTCCATGGCTCTTTTTTTGGGACAGCCTGTTATTGAACCGCCCGGAAGCATTGAAAGTAGAGCTTCTATCGGTTCCACAGCGATTTTTCCGGTAATTCTGCTGAATGTGTGCCAAACGGTCGGGCATTTTTGAATAAGACGATGGCCGGCGACTTTAACAGTGTTGATTTTGCATATTTTGCCCATGTCGTTTCTCAGTAAATCCGTGATCATATTGAGTTCAGCGGCTTCTTTTTCGTTTTTTAAGAGTTCTTGTTTCAGTTTCTGGTCGGCTTTTGGATTATTGCCGCGCGGACGAGTGCCTTTGATTGGGCATGTTTCAATATTTCCGTTTTCGATTTTTATAAATCTTTCAGGCGAAGCGCTTAATATTTCAAATCCGTCTCCTTCCATATATGCCAAGTAATCAACCGGATTTGCATTTATAACTTTTAAAAACAATTCTCTTGGCGGGATTTTTGTCTCTGCTTCCAGACGATGTGTTAGATTTATCTGATATATATCCCCTTCTTTGATGTAGTGTTTGATTTTTTTGTAGGCGGTTTCGTATGCGGATTTACTTATTGTCGGTTTGAAGTTTAAGGAATTATATTTTTTGTGGTGGTTATGAGAATACGGACACTTGCTATGCTCGTGTTTGTTGAATTCCAACCATTTATCAAATGCTAAAAAGTAAATTTCAGGCAAATGGAGGTCGTTTTTTGCTTTTTGTTTAATGTTAAAGAGCTGATAAGCCACGTCGTATGAAATATATCCTATCAATAGTTTTTTATTGTATTTCTTGATGAATTTTTTGAATTCCTGAATGTTTTTTCCGGAAAATTTTGCTATTGGCGAGCTCGCAAGTATGCTTTTACCATTTGTTGCAGAATATAAAAAGCATGTGTTTCGTGCTGTTTTTGGCAAGTTTATGAATTGTTGTAACGGATCAGATTTCATATAAAAAATTATACATAATCTTATTGCCTTCTTTTGTCAGAAAAGATTCCGGATGGAATTGGATTCCAAAAAGAGGATATTTTTTATGTTGAATAGCCATTATTTCTTTGTCCTTAGTCCAACCTGTTAATATGAAGTTTTTTGGCATTTTATTTAGGATGAGAGAATGATAGCGAGCAGCTTTGAATGGATTTTTTACATTTTTGAATAGAGGTGACTTTGTATGATAAATTTTAGATGTTTTTCCGTGAAGGATTTTGCGCGCATGAACAACTGTTGAACCAAAAATTTGTCCAATGCATTCATGGCCTAAACACACTCCCAGAATAGGGATTTGTGTATAAAAATTTTGAACAACTGACATTGCAATGCCACTGTCCTCCGGACGCTTTGGACCCGGGGAAATAACTATTTTTTCAGGTTTTAATTTTTTTATTTGTTCCAGGCTGATCTTATCATGCTGAAAGACCTTGGTTTTCTTTCCTAATGATTCGATTTGTTGATAGAGATTGTAAGTAAAAGAGTCGTAATTATCTATTATAAGAATCATCTAGCGGCTTTGTTTTATTTTATCAATCTCAGAAATTCGCTGCGAGTTTTAGCATTATTTTTAAATAATCCCGTACAAGATGAAGTTATCATTATTGTGTTTTGTTTTTCCACTCCCCTAGCCATCATACATAGATGTCGCGCTTTGATAACCACGCCGACTCCTCTTGGTTTTAATAGGCTGTTTAGAGTGTTTGCTATTTGCTGTGTTAGTCTTTCCTGATTTTGCATACGTCGTGAAAATATTTCCACAATCCTCGGTAATTTTGAGATTCCAATGATTTTTTTGTTTGGAATGTATCCAATTGAGATTTTTCCGAAAAATGGCTGCAAGTGGTGTTCACAAGTGGAATAAAAATCTATGTCTTTGCATATGATCATTTCATCATAATTTTCCCCATCGAATTCCGTTAAGAATTGTTTCGGGTCTTTGTTATAGCCTCCAAATATTTTTTCAAATGATTTGGCTATGCGCTGTGGAGTTTTTTTTAGTCCTTCACGATCCGTATTCTCCCCTATTTCATCCAGCAATTCTTTTGCCAGTTTTTCAATTTTTTTTAAGTCCATAGAGTAATTGTGTAATTGTTTTGTGTTTTTTGGGATCCATCAGGTCCGGCGCTAATTCTTTTAACGGCGTGAGTACAAAATTCCTTTTATAAGCTCTTGGATGCGGGATTTTTAAGTTAGGTTCATTAATTATTTCGTTGTTATAGTACAGAATATCCAGATCGATGATGCGTGGGCCTTTCTTTATTTTTTTTATTCTGCCCATTTCATTCTCCACTTCTTGTAATTTCGTGATCAATTCGCGTGCTGATAACTTCGTTTCTATTTTTACCACCATATTCAGGAATAACGGCTGATTTTTGTAATCTATGGGTTTTGTTTCGTAAATTTTTGATTTTTTAATTACATTTACGAATTTCAATAATTTTTCCAAGGCAATTTCCAGATTTTGCGCACGATTGCCTAAGTTTGTGCCCAAGCTTATAAAAACCAGATTATTTACCATAATAATCGCAGTAATAATCCTCTGTTTCGTAAATTCTTAACTTTTTTAATGGCAATTCGTTTTTTAATTTGTCCCAGATCCATATTGCCAGATTTTCCGCGGACGGATTGTCCATAGTGTCATTCAGATGAGTGTGATCGAGTTTGTCTATAACTTTGCCATTTACCGCGTCTTTTAATTTTTTAAAATCCAAAACCATACCATCATCTTTTATTTCACCTTCGATGGTTATGATTAATTTATAGTTGTGCCCATGCAGATTTTCGCATTTGCCGTGATATTTTGTGAGAAAATGTGAAGCTGCAAAATGAAAAACGCAGCTTAGTTCCATTGTTGGCATATATGTTTAAGTATTTGTTTAGTACTTTGAATATCGTGGGTCCTGATTATATCCGCTCCATTCAGATATGCAATAGCGGATAAGGCAGCGCTTTTACTGTCTCTTGTCCCGATTTCTCCTCCCAGGAAAGATTTTCGTGATATTCCAATTAGAATTGGGAATTTTAAGGATTTTAATTGGTTGAGTTTTGCGATTATTTCGAAGCTGTATTCCGGGATGCCGCTTACAAAGGCTCCCATTCCAGGGTCAATTATTATTTGTGAGTTTTTTATGCCTTGTTGCTTTGCATATTTGATGCGACTTTTTAGGAATGTTTTAATGGTGTTCATTACATCTTTGTATTCGACCGCTTTTTTTGTGGTGCGCGGTGAGTTATCTTTTGAATACATCAGAATTATCGGACAATTATATTTGGCTGCGATTTTTGCCATATTTTTGTCTCCGCGCAGCGCTGTAACATCGTTGATTATATTTGCGCCGTTTTCCAGTGCTTGTTTTGCAACTTCCGATTTGTATGTATCTATGGAAATCGGCAATTTACTGATTTGTCGTAGGCGTTTTATAACCGGTATTACGCGGTTTAATTCTTCTTTTAGTGAGACGTTTTGAGAATTCGGACCCGTGGATTCTCCTCCGATATCGATGATATCAGCGCCTTCTTCCTCAATTTCTTTAGCTCTTTTTAAAGCTTTCTCAATACTGTTGAATTTGCCTCCATCGCTGAATGAATCAGGAGTGACATTTAATATCCCCATGATCAAAGGGCGTTTTTTCAAAAGTTTTTTTAATAAAAACATATTCAACTTATTTATCGCATGCTTAAATTTTATGCTTACTGTCAGATTTAAACAATATTTGATAGTATACTGCCTGCATATGAAGAGACATATTCTTATACATTACGGAGAAATTGGTTTAAAGAGGGCAAATATCGGTTATTTTGTTGATAAATTGAGGAAGAGATTGAAAATTTTGTTTAAGAAATATTTTGGATGCAATCTTTCAATTAAATATACTTTGGGGCGGTTGATGGTTGATCTTCCGAAGGATTTTAATTTTAAAAAAGATGAGCAGAAATATGCGGAAGTGATACGAAAAGTTTTTGGTATTAAAAATTTTAAATTTGTTTATGTGGGGTCTGCCAATATTGCTGAATTAGGTGAGCAAATTTGGGATAATTTGCCTGAATTTGATCCGGAAAATCGTCCGGCGGATTTTAAAGTGAGCGTAAAAAGATCTATGACTATGCCTGATAAATCATTTGAAATGGCGCGAGATATTGGCGCTATTTTGCTGGAAAACGGTCTTAATATGAAAGTAAAACTCAACGATCCGGAATTTGTTGTGGATGTGGAATTTTTTAATGATCTTGGATATTTTTCTTATAAAAAATATTCTGGAGTTGGAGGACTTTCTCCAAATAGTCAGGGACGATTGGTCAGTCTTATTTCTTCCGGAATTGATTCTCCGGTTGCTTCTTATTTGATGATGAAAAGAGGTGCGCGCGTGATTTTTGTGCATTTTCATGCCTATCCATATTCGGATAAAGATGAAATGGAGCATGTTAAAGAATTGGTGAAGATGCTTAGCGATTATCAGTCTGACACTAAGCTTTATCTTATTCCTTATGGCCAAATACAAAGAGCGATTGCCACAAATCTGGATATACCAGCCAAAATTCGGATTGTGCTTTATAGAAGAACAATGATACGGATTGCCGAATTGATTACCAAGAGAGAGCGCGCGAAAGGTTTAGTGACAGGAGATAATTTTGGACAAGTTGCATCTCAGACACCTGAAAATCTTTTTACGATTCATGAAGCTTCCACTATTCCTATTTTCCAGCCGTTGATCGGTTTTGATAAGGAGGAAATAATTAAAATTGCCGAGCGTATCGGTACTTTTGAGATTTCCAAATTGCCGTGCAAAGATACCTGCAGCATGTTTGCGCCAAAACATCCCGAGCTTAAAGCCAATATTTACGATGTTAAAAAATATGAAAAAAATCTTCCAATTCAAGAGTGGATAAATAAAGTTTTTAAGGAAGCTGAGGTTCTTACTTTTTAAATTTGCGAAGGTTTTTGTTGTAACTTATCGCAAAACGATGAGCTTCGTCACGAGCGCGTTGCAGCAGTTTTAGGGCTTCGTTAGTGCCAGGTAAAATTATTGGATTTGCAACATGCGGCTGAAAAATTTCCTCAAATTTTTTAGCCAGCGCAATGTAAGGTATTTTGATGTTTAATTTTTGAAATACATTGGTTGCCGCTGATAATTGCCCTTTTCCGCCATCTATTATCACGAGATCAGGTATTTGTTTGAATGATTCGTCTTCTTTATGTTTAAGCGCGTCGTAAACCAATAAACTGACATTTTTATATTTATTTTGACAATATTTAAGTCTTTCGGACATTTCTTCCGGAAGTTTATTGATTTCTTCAAATCCCGCCAGTAAATAATATTCTTTTAATTCCGCAATGCAGATTATATATACGCGTTTTAATTTATTTTTTTGGATTATGTCGTGAATTAATTTATAGCCCAATTTTTTGCCTCTTGAGTCTTTTTTAATCCATACACTTCTCAATTCAAAAATTTTATCCGAATGTTTTCTTATTGCCGCGAATCCGATTTGTTCCTGCCCTTTTATTAAAACAAAAAAATTCCGATCGGTTTTATCCAACTGTACTTTGTTATGAGTTTCTATGAATTTTTTGTCTTTCTTCAGGGCTTTTCTTAATTTGTAATCCTTATGAGGGAAAGACAGCGCTATTTTGGAAAATCTCCGGTAAAGCACTTCTTCCATTGATTTATAATCATCTGGTTTATTATCAATGGTTTTGAGTTTGAATTTGCGATAAAGGGAGTTTTTTGGGACCCCATTCTCAAAAACAATCATAGAACCTACAGTATCAGTGCCGCTCAAATGCGAAATGTCATAACATTCTATTCTTTTGAGAGGGGCTTTGATATTCAGTAATTTTTGTAATTCTTCCGTAGCCTTTTTAGTTAATTCGCTTTCTTCCTGCCAACTCGGCTTGTTACGATCCGCAAAAATACGAGCGTTATTCAAAGACATTTCCAACAATTTGTTTTTTGTGCCTATTTTCGGAATTATAATTATTGCCTCAATTCCTTCTTTATTGTCGATTTCATGCGGAATTAAAATTTCTTTTGGAATGTCTGTGGCGAGTTTGTAATATTGATACATGAAAGCTTCGAGAACTTCCTTGTTTTCCGGTTCATCAATATCTGTAGCGCTCAATGTGAAATTTTCCTGACCGATCAATTTGCCGTCGCGTATTTGGAACAGATTGAAATACGCCCTATCTTGACTGACACAATAATTGATAACGTCTTTATCTTCCTGATTTTGGTCTTGTACTTTTTGTCTTTCGACTATTTCCTCGATTTTTAATAATTTATCACGGATTTTCGCAGCTTTTTCAAAGTTTTTGGCGGCTGAATATTCTTGCATTTGCCGTTTTAAATCTTTCAGGATGTTTTCGGTTTTTCCTTCGAGAAAATTTTCAACATTTTTTATGATTTTCTGGTATTCTTTGATGCTGCATTTGCCGATGCATGGAGCGATGCATCTCTTTATGTAATAATCCAAACACGGATATTTGATCACCTTGTTGGTTATCTCCACTTCGTTATCTTTTATTATCTTTATATCAAGGCCGCAGTGACGGAACGGGAAGATTTTTTTGAGAATTTTGAATGTTTCCTGCACTTTGTGAGCTGCTGTTTTTGGTCCGATATATTTTGCGTTATCTTTTTCGATCCTGCGGACGATTTGTACGCGCGGGAAGTCTTCTAAGGTTATTTTTATATATACGTAATTTTTGTCATCTTTCATTATTACATTATATTTCGGCTGGAGCTGCTTGATTAAATTGTGTTCGAGAATCACGGCTTCGAGTTCGCTGTCTACGATGATTGTTTCGATGTTGGTCACATTTTCAAGCAACTTACGGGTTCTTGTTGAATGCTCATAGTTTTTTTGAAAATACTGTTTTATACGTTTGCTTACATCTTTTGCTTTACCCACGTAAATAACTCTCCCCTCTTTGTCTATCATCTTATAGACGCCCGGAGCTTTTGGTAGATTTTTCAAAACCTTTTGCAAATTTTTATTTTCTGTCATCATATGCACTGCCAGTATACTAAAAATATGAAAGAAATTGAAAAAAATTTGTGGGTCAGGGTGCGAAAGTATGTACGTTTTTTGAAAATTGTCCCGTTTGTCAGGATGATTGCGGTTTGTAATAATCTGGCTTTTGGCAAAGTTGATGAGAAGAGCGATATAGATTTGTTTATAGTTGCAAAGAGCGGAAGGCTTTTTATAGTGAGGGCTTTTATCACTTTGATTTTGCGTTTATTTGGAGTGCGAACGTATGGGAATAAGACAGCCGGACGGTTTTGTTTGAGTTTTTTTGTGGATGATGAATTTTTGGATTTGGAAAAAATCGCGATTTATCAGGACATTTATTTGGCTTATTGGTTGAAAAGTTTAAAGCCGATTTTGGATGATGGCGTTTTCAAGGTTTTGCTTGAAAAAAATATTTGGATTAAAAAATATTTTGATAATGAGGAGGATTTTGAGATGAATAAAGAATATTTGATGGAAAATAAAAGTTTTGTTAGTAAGATTTTTGAATGGATTTTGAGTGGGCGTTTCGGTAATTTTTGTGAAAACTTACTTAAGCGATGGCAGTTGAAAATGGTTGAGAAGAGAGGTAAGACTGTCGGAAAAGAGGCTGATTGGATTATAAACGATCATATTCTGAAATTTCATAATATTGATCGCAGGAAGCAATACAGAGATAGATGGCTTGAGAAATATGGAGAGAATGCGAAGCTTAGAAATGATTTATTTTTGACGCTTTGAGGATATTTGATTTTTGAATTTGAAATCAATTGCGGTGCCGTTAAAGCCGTATTCTTTGCGAATTTCGTTTTCCATATAACGAACATATGAAAAGTGCAGGTTGTCTGCGTTTTTGAAGAATAAGACTAATTTTGGCGGATTGATATCAACCTGGCTTCCATACATAAATTTCGGTTTTTTCATTTTCGTGCTGGATGGTTTGTGTTTGATTGTAATTTTTTGTAAAAATCTGTTTAATTCCGGAGTTTTTATTCTCTTTTTTCTTTCTTCCACAATTTGATTCGCCAGATTAAAAATTTCGTAGATGTTTTCTTTGGTTTTTGAGGAAACGAATATTACCGGAGCCCATGGCACAAAAGCGAATTTTTGTTGCAGGTGCCAAATTATTTCTTCTTTTTCTTCTTTTTTGAATAAGTCAATTTTGTTTATTGCTATAACGAGACCTTTTTCCTGCTCTAAGACGTACTGAGCGATATGACAATCTTGACTGCTCACTCTTTGGCTGCCGTCGATGAGCAATATTGCTATATCCGATCGCTCAATCGCGCTTAAACATCTTAAACTGCTGAATTTTTCTACGCCTCGTTCAATTTTGCCGCGTCTGCGCAATCCTGCTGTATCTATTAAGTTATATTTAACGTCCTGGTAAGTAACTCCTGTGTCGGTCGTGTCTCGCGTTGTGCCCGGAATATGAGAGACAATGATTTTATTTGAACCTAGTAGAGCGTTTATTAATGAAGATTTTCCTGCGTTTGGTTTACCAAGTATACAAATATTGCAAACATTTTCGTCTCTTTCTTTTTCTATCTTTGAGAATTTCAGTTTTTTCAGTTTTTTGATTATTTCTTCTTTAAGTTCTCCGATTCCGAGATTGTGGATTGCTGAAATTTCCATCGCTTGCCCGAAACCAAGTTCAAAATGATGATATTTTTCCACTTTTAAGCTCTCCGGGTCGCATTTGTTTGCCAGTAAAATTATTTCTTTTTGTGACTTTCGGAGTATATCAGCGACTGTGAAATCATCTTTTGTTAATTCTTCAGTGTTATCGATTACGAAAAATATAACGTCCGCCTCTTCTATTGCCATTCTTGCTTGAGATTGGACATCAGCTTCTATATTTTCTTTTTTGCCGTATTCAAGGCCGCCTGTATCAACAAGCACCATGTTGTAACCGTCATATTCAAAATTTTGGAATAAACGATCTCTAGTTGTTCCTGCTTCTTTTGCAATTACAGCGTATTTTTTGCCTATGAGTCGGTTAAATAAAGTTGATTTACCGACGTTGGGGCGGCCGATTATTGCTATGACCGGCACTGTATTTGTTGAATTTGTTGTCATATGATGTAATATGCTGTCATATACTATAGACTGGCTTTAAAAGCGCAAGGCATTATGAAAAAAATTAAAATTTTAGTAAGTTTGGTTTTTGTTTTATGGCTATCGGTAGGTGTTTGGTCTGTTGCGGCTTTTGCAGGGCAGCCTGATACGGTTTTGCCGGGTACTGAAAAAAGTGTTACCGACTGCAAGGAGATTATGAATTATGTTTCCAGCAATAGTGCAGAAGTAAAAGGAGCATTTGCTAAAGAAGGTACTAGTTTTATATTTGATCCTCAGTTCGAAGGTACGCAAGATGTTGATTTACAGGACATCCTGGCTTGCGGCATTAAAACCGGAGATATCCATTTATGGATGATCCCCTATTACATCCGCTATGTTTTGGAATTTGTTATTGGTATAGCCGGACTTATCGCTGTGGGCAGTATTGTTTATGGTGGATATTTATATCTTTTTTCAGGACTTTCTCAGGACAAAGATACGGGCAAAAAAGCTATTTTATACGGAATAGTTGGAATGATTTTGACACTTGTGGCCTGGGCTTTTGTGAATATCGTGATTGCTTTTGTGACGGGATGAAGAGGAGAAAAGACATCTGCGCTTGTCTTTGCGCTATCCGCATGCCGCAAGACTCGCTTGATGTCTGTCCCATTTCTCATTCAAATATTTCATCAATTTTTTTTCGAATTCAGACTTGTCAAACTGACTGGCGTGGTCCCGTAAAAATTCGGGATCAAATTTCTTTTTTGTTTTCTGATAAGTTTCAATGGCTCCTTTTAACTGAAGTGACGTTTGTTTTTTGAATAAAATTCCTGTTTTGCCATCGATTATAGTATCCAAAGCTCCCCCTTCGCTAAACGCTATAACAGGCCTCCCCGAAGCCATAGCCTCAATCGGAGTAATTCCAAAATCTTCGATTTGCGGAAAAATCAACGCTTCACATTCACTGTATAATTTTTGCAGCTCTTGGTCGCTGACACTACCTAAAAATTCAATATTGCCTTTAGCCTGTCTCCTAAGTTCGTTTTCAGCTATGCCGCGCCCCACTATTTTTAGAGGCAGTCCTATTTGATTGAAAGTCTCTATTATCAAATCAAATTTTTTGTATGGAGTCAGGCGTCCCACGGCCAAAAAATAACCTTTTGTATTTTTGGAAATATAAAAATTCTTAATATCTATCATCGGATAAATTACAGTGGACGGACAACGATAATATTTTTCTATGCGTCTTTTTGTCGTTTCCGAATTGGCTATGAAATAATCCACGCGATCAGCTGCGAGCCTGTCCCATAAACGAATTTTGTGCATACGTTTTTTCGCGAAATTTTTAAAAAGAAAATTCATTTTGTAATCCCTGATGTAGCTTTGCCAATTGTCCCAAGCGTAACGCATGGGAGTGTGACAATAGCAAACATGCAGCGTTTCCGGCTTGGTGATAACTCCCTTCGCGCATGCATGAGAGCTTGATATTACAATGTCAAAACTGCTCAAATCAAAGAGTTCGTAAGCGTAAGGCATAAATCCGAGATAAAATTGATGCCTTGTCTTGGCAAACGGAAAATTTTGTATGAATGAAGTTGTTATTGCGGCTTTTTCAAATCCTTTCAATGCTTTCGGATTATATATGGATGTGAAAATGGGAGCTTTCGGAAACATTTCGTGGAGCATCAAGTTAACTTTTTCAGCTCCGCCACTGTTTGTCATCCAGTCAAAAACAAGGGCAATTTTGGCTTTGGCTAATGTCATGTGGGGAATTTTGGGATATTGTGTTTTCGATGATATCGAAAACTTTTGTTTTAGTCCACTTTCGCTTACGCTCAGTGGATCTTGAAAGTTCCTTCACCAGTGAATTTTTCCAGCACGTTTTTTTGTTGCGCTTGTTGTACCGGAATGCTTGGAGCAGTTGTTACGGTCGGCTTTTTTTCAGCTACATATTTTGAAATAATATTTTTTTGATCGATTGAGAGGTCATCTTTTGTTTTTATTACTGTCCCCAATATTTTTTTGTAAATATCTTTTTCATCCATGGCATCCATAGCTTGGGCCTTGAAAAGTTTAACAACATTGTTGTCCGGATCTCTTTGCAGCAATCTCTCACAAACATGAATGACATCAACATAACGTTTATCTTTAGACCACATTGCCAATAATTCCATAACAACTTCCGTATCTTTTTTTGCCATTGTTGAAGTCTTCTGTGTTGTCGGATCCGTTAAAAGAATCAAATGTCCGGCTTTACGATTTAAGAGATATTGCAGAAATAAATACATTAATATGTTCGTTATAAGCACTATTGGCATAAGTATTCTGCTGTTTTCTCCTTCTGCAAGTTGTAGTAAATAATTTATAGTAAAATGCATTGCTATGGCTATGAATAAACCTTTTAGTATTATTTTTTGCCTAAATCCTTCGCTCAAAGGTAAATTAAAAATTCTTGCCACTACCGCGGATAATTTGTCCTTTTTGCCGCTTACTATATTTTGCTGATTTATAACCATGGAGAATTTTCCTATTCCGTAAAAATAACCGAATACTCCGGAATAAACCATGTGAGCAGCTGTTGTGAAAATTGATCGGAAAAAATACATGCCGGCAAGTTGCCCTGTACTGATCTCCTGCCACAACGAATTTAGATAATAAATATTTTCACCAAAAGAAAATCCCAGTGCTGAGGCTATGCTATATTTTATAGCATCGTTTACTTTTGTTATAAACAGAGTTTTTTTATCTATACTTCTAATTATGTACATTTTAATTATTTCCTCCATGGTCGCGAATAATAGCAATGTAAATATTATTATTGTTCCAGGAGAAAATGGGCTTTTTTCTATTAATCCCGCAAGATCAAATTGCGGATATCTTCCCCATACCATCTGTAATTCCAATAAGGCTGGCGCTGTCAGGGAGCCCAAGCCAAAAATTAAAAGCATTATTTTTTTGCCTTTTTTTTCATTTTTTATTGTTATGTAGAGCCAAATAGCAACCGGTATAGATGCAAGAAGAATTGCTATCAGAAATGTGGGTGATTTGAATAAATATATGAAAGATACAAAATCACCTTTGAGAAACTCTAAGAAATTTTGTAATTTTTCAAACATTATGTTGTTTGCGGTGGCGTAGGATTTGTCGAACTTGCAGCAGTAGTTGTGCCACTCGCGGCTATGTAATTTTTTGCGCTATCAATATCCCCGAAAATTTTTATCAATTGCGTTAAACCTACCACTTGTAAGATATCTGCAATGTTTGCTTTTGGTTTAGCAATGGCAATTTGACCGCCGGCTTCCGTTGTTTTGCCGTATAGATCTGTCAAATAACCAATTGATTTGCTGTTCATATAATCCAGATTTTCCAAATCAAATATTAAACAAAGCCCTTTTGGACCGGCTTCCACTAATTTATAAATTTCTTGTATTTTTTCATCAACATTGCTTTCATCCAATTGTCCGGAAATATGAACTACCTTTACTGTTTTATTAGCTACCTGGATGTCTTCAATTGTTATATTTGCTTCAGTCATTTTTTTATTGATTAAGAATTAAAGTATTTTCTGTTTTATTAACAGGTGAAGGTTGAGCTTGTCTGGCATCTTTTAAATATTTGCGTACAGTTACAGCAAGACCTCCTTCACTACGGTCAACAAATTTAATTTCATCGCTCCATTCCCCTACTATTTTCACCAATCCTCGGCCCCTTAGGACGGAAAAAACATAACCGGGCTCTTTTTTGTTCTCATATATTTTTTGTAATTCTTTAGCGTTTATTTTGTTTTTACCAGTTCCCGTATCTTCTACAGTTATTTCAAGATAATCGTCTTTTGAATATATGAAAGTGATTTTTATCTCACTGCCTGGTTTAGATCCGTACTCGATAGCATTATTACACAATTCATCCACTACTGACTGAAACCTAAAAGCCCATCTTTCCGGAAAATTGGTAGTTGTTTTGATCATGTTCAAAGTGAAATCCCTGATGCCTGACATAAAATATGCGTTTGTAGGCAAAGTGATTGTGATTTTTGTTTGTTCCGGGTTTGTTGGATTTTGTTCCATTTTTGTTTTTTTACCTTTAGTAATTATACCAAAAAACGGCTTTACTTACAATGCTTAGCGATCTTTTTTTTGAATTTTGCGAGATTCCAGCAGTATTTTTTTGAATATAGCTTTTTCGTAATCATTCTCAAGTTTATCCAATATTTCTCTTTCACGATTGTAATCTGTTACTGGGAGTTTTTTGCTTTTTTTTAATTTTTTGATTTCGATTACTTTTTCCGCTCTTTTACGTAGCAGGTTAGCGATTTTTTCGTCAATTTTATCTATTTTTCTGCGTAAAACTGTTAGTTTATTCATTGGCTTATCAAGTTTTTAGCTTGCTTTTAGTTGTTCTTTTCATTAGATTAGCGCTGTTAAATTTTTATATCAAGTCTCTCTTTCAACTTGTGAAATCCTCCCCGCTTAGCGGGGCTATGACACAAATTAATGAAAGATAGGCGTAAACCACAAGGATTATGAACACAGATGAAATCAAAAAAATGTTTGATTGTGCGGTGCATATCGGCCATCGCACGCAAAAATGGAATCCTCGCATGAAGAAGTTTATTTATGGTGAGCGAAATGGAATCCATATTATCAATCTGGAAAAGACCTATGAATATCTTGAAAAAGCTTTGGCTTTTTTGTCCAAATGCGTGGTGGAAGGTAAAAATGTTCTTTTTGTCAGTACTAAACCTCAATCTGTTAAATTATTGGAAGAAGCAGCAAAGGAATGCAGAATGCCTTATGTTGTTTCCAAATGGATTCCGGGCCTTATTACAAATTTTTCCACTATTAAAACCAGAATAAAGTATTTATCCGACTTGAGACACCAGGAAGAGACCGGTGAATTTGATAAATATACCAAAAAAGAAATTTCCAAATTGAAGAAAATCATTGAGAAGCTTCAGCTTTCATTAGGTGGTGTGCAAAATTTAACATCACGACCTGATGTTCTTTTTGTGCTTGATGCTTTACGTGATCGTATAGTCGTAAAAGAGGCCAGACGGCTTAAGATTCCCGTTGTTGGAATAGTTGATACGAATGCGGATCCGACTATTGTCGATTATCCCATTCCCGGGAATGATGACGCTCTTAAATCTTTGACTTATTTCATAGAGAAAATTAAGGAGGTATTTCAAATCTCCGGTAAAGCCAAGCAATAATGCCTGATAGTCCTAATCAAAATCCTATAGAGAATATAACCGGGAAATTGTCCACTATTACAGGAGAAAAGAGATGGGCAATGAGTTGTTATATTCCGGTTTTTAATATTATTACGTGCGTTTTGACTTCTGTCAGAATGGTTAACAGTAAATTTTGTTTATTTCACGCGAGACAGGGACTGGGATTATTTGTTTTGTGGTTTTTTACTATTGTTGTTGCCCCATTTTTTCCCGTTATCAGCTTGATGCTTTGGGGAGTAGTTTTACTTTTGCATGGAGTAGGTATGGTTGCGGCTTTTAATATGAAAATAACTGAAATACCTGTTATTGCGAGTTATGCTATGAAAATTCCTGAAACGTATCTATATTCTTTACTTACCGGCAAGAAGCCGGACGCTCCAAAATCTTAAAAATTACATTTTAAATAAAAAAATATGACTGTTTCCATTGATCAAATTAAAGAATTGCGTGAAACTACCGGTGTTTCAATGATGGCTTGTAAAACCGCTTTGGAAGAAACCAACGGTGATGCAGAAAAAGCTATAGATTTGTTACGTAAAAAAGGCGAGGCCAAATCTGCCGATAGGGCTGCCAGATCAACCGCTCAGGGAGCTGTAGTTGTGAAGTCCGATGGGAAAAAGACTGCGATGGTGCAACTCCAGTGCGAAACCGATTTTGTGGCCAGAGGTGAAGATTTTTTGGCTTTGGTTTCAAAGTTGGCTGATAAACTTTTGAAGGGAGAAATTAAAGTTTCGGATCGAGATATTCCGGAAGTTAAAGATGCCATGCTCAAACTCGGCGAGAATGTTCAAATTGGAAATATGTGCCTTGTGGAAGGTGGAAATATCGGAGATTACGTCCATTCAAATAAAAAAATCGGAGTTTTGGTTTCTTTGGAGGGCGGCACAAAAGAATTGGCCAGAGATATTGCCATGCATGTGGCTGCCACTAATCCAAGAGTTCTTTCTCCTGAACAAGTTGAACAAGCTCTTATTGATAGAGAAAAATCCATTTGGTCCGAACAGCTTAAAAATGAGGGCAAACCGGCAGAGATGATCGATAAAATCATGCTTGGCAAAGAGAAAAAATTCAGAGAGGAAAATGCTTTGCTTAAACAGGCTTTTGTAAAAGATTCAGAAAAAATTATTGAAGATTTGTTAAAGGCTGAAAGCGCTACTGTTAAAGAATTTGTAAGATTTGGGTTTTAGATATATGACACAGTTCAGCAAAATAGAGGTTGCAATAGATGCGATAAAGAACGGTAAAATGATTGTCGTTCTGGATGATGAAGATCGTGAAAACGAGGGCGATTTGGTTATGGCTGCTGAAAAAATTACTTCTCGTGATGTAAATTTCATGGCAAAGGAAGGGCGCGGGCTTATTTGCGTACCTGTTGATATTGATATTGCCGGAAGACTCAATTTTGATCCAATGGTTTATGAAAATTCCGAATCAAACAGATGTAATTTTACGGTTTCGGTTGATTATAAATTTGACACAACAACCGGGATTTCCGCTTCAGACAGGGCTAAAACTATTAATGCCATAGCGTTTCAAAAATCTTCTCCTGATGATTTTGTAAGACCCGGCCATATTTTTCCTTTGATAGCTAAAAAAGGAGGAGTTTTGGTTAGAGCCGGACATACGGAAGCGGCTGTTGATTTGGTTAAATTGGCTGAGAGTGCCCTTGCTGCTGTTATTTGTGAGATTGCGCGTGACGACGGTGAAATGATGAGGAGAGATGAGCTCCTTGAATTTGCTAAGAAGCATTCTTTACCAATAATTACAATTAAGGATTTGATCGAATATCGCCATCGTAATGAAAAATTGATTAAGATGGTGGCTGAAACGGTTTTACCTACGGATTATGGCGATTTTGAGATGAAGGTTTATAAAACCACTATAGGTAATGTCGAACATATCGTGCTTACAAAAGGAAAATGGACTGATGGTGAAGAGGTTTTGGTCAGGGTGCAAAGCGAATGTATCACCGGTGAAGTTTTTCGTTCTTTAAAATGCGATTGCCGTATTCAACTTGATAGCGCTCTTGAAAAAATTTCAAATTCCGGTAAAGGGGTTGTACTTTATATGAGACAAGAGGGTCGCGGAATCGGTTTGGTTAATAAAATAAAGGCTTATAAGCTCCAAAATGAAGGTTATGACACGGTTGAAGCGAATAAAAAATTGGGATTTGCGCCAGATTTGCGCAATTACGGAATAGGCGCGCAGATTTTGGCTGATTTGGGACTTAAAAATATCTTATTAATGACTAATAATCCTAAAAAAATTGTTGGTTTGGAGGGTTATGGTTTGAATATTGTGAAAAGAGTTCCCATAGAGATTCCTCCCAATGAAAGCAATCGTCATTATTTGAAAACAAAAAAAGAGAAAATGGGGCATCTTCTGGATATGGTTTAGAGCTAATCTTGGTATTAGTAAGCGGGTAATTCTGATATTGACCCGTTTTATTTTTTGTGGTATTAATGTGATCTGATTATAAAACAGAATTATGCAAGAAATATTTATGAGGCGGGCTATTGATCTTGCCAAGCAAGGGATCGGTTTGACTTCTCCAAATCCTTGTGTTGGAGCTGTGATTGTAAAAGGCGGAGAGATTGTGGCTGAAGGATGGCATAAAAAAGCCGGTGAAGATCATGCTGAAATAATTGTTCTTAAGCAGATGATGAAGAAATCAGGCATTGTTACTGTAGATCTTGAGCCTTCACTTTTTCATAATGCTATTTTGTATGTAACTTTGGAGCCTTGTTCTCATAATGGGAAAACTCCACCGTGCGCTTCCGCTGTTACGGCTGCAGAATTTAATAAAGTTTATATTGGGATGAAAGATCCTTTTAAAAAGGTAAATGGTCGCGGGATTAAATATTTAAAGCAACATGGCGTCGATGTTGAGATTTGCCGTCCTGGTTCTAAATTAGAGGCTGATATTCATGATTTAAATCAACCTTTTATAAAATGGGCGGAAACCGGCATGCCTTACGTAATAATGAAGTCCGGAATGACTTTGGATGGCAAAATTGCCACAAGTACGAAAGAATCTCGCTGGATTACAGGTGAGATAGCCAGAAGGGATGCAAGATTGGAGCGTAGCAAATGTGATGCAGTGTTGGTGGGCTGTGGTACTGTTAAGTCTGATAATCCGGAGTTGGCTACCTGTGAAAAATATAAGAATAAAAAATTTTTGCGTGTAATTATTGATAAAAAATTATCTTTGAATCAGGACTCAAAAATTTTTAGAGATAAAAATGTTTTTGTAGCGTGTACTGATTTAGCTTTAACTGCAAATAAAAAACGGTTTAAGAATGCCGGGATTGAATTTCGCTCTTTTGGCAAAGATGATGTTTCCATAAAAAAATTACTGAGATACCTGGGAACCAGAGGCGTTCAGAGTGTTTTTGTAGAAGGAGGCAGCGGAGTCAATGGAGCTTTTCATGATGCGGCTGTAAAAGATCGCTCTTTGTTGGACAGGGTATTGTTTTATATAGCTCCGAAATTGATTGGTGGACGTGATTCTATTTCTGTTATTGGGGGTACCGGTATTGAAAAATTATCCAAAGCGGTAAATCTAAAAGATTTTACGGTTGATAGATTAGGGGATGATTTAAGATTAGAAGGTGTTATTAATTTTTATTAGAGGTCTGATCGAGGTTCAAAATTAAAATATCTCCGCCAGCGCCATCCATTGCAGTTTTGAAAATTTTCATATCGTATGTAAAATCCGCTCCTCTGCGCGTTCCATTGTCGTTTGTGATTATGCGATCCTCAGTGTAACCGATAGCTGCAAGCATGTGATATCCGGGGTATGGATAATATGGATTTTTGAGAATGTCTCCCATAATTGGAACAATAACCGGATGTCCGGAAGAAATTTCTTTTTTAATATCGTCAATTGACGCATCAAATATAATTTTTATTTCAGAATCTTTTAAATTGTAATAACCCATAATAAATTTTTTCATTTCTTTTGCGTATATGTCATGATGACTCCCGAGATTCTTCTTTTGCCAGTCGATCATGTCGAGGATTTTTTCATTAGCTTGTTGTTTTGTTATTGTTTGTCCGGTTTCGTATAAATAAGCCTGAAGCAAGGCTGCTTCCTCACAACTTTCTTCGTGCAATTTCCAGTTTGCTTCGGTTTCGAGTGGCGCTTGAGTGATGAAAGGAACTTTCAAATAAGCTTTTTTTGGAGTCTCTGTGGTTTGGGTCTTTTTCGTGACAATGTTTTCTTCTTTTATTTCCGATATTGTCGAACTGTTTATTTTATCTATTTCTTCACGATAAAAATAATCTTTTATTTTCGGATACAGCATTATTCCTTCCACAATAATGACCAGAAGAAATACAATTATCAGACCAAGTTTAAATTTTTGGTTCATCTATAGGTTTTTTAAACAATCTTCTTATTACGTAATTTACATTGGAAATTTCCGAAGATTTCAAGAGATATGCCACAATAAAAAAGCTTGCAGCTCCGATAATAATTCTCATAACACTGGCAATTTTTATTCCCAAGATATTTTCGAGAGGTTGACTGACAATAACAATTATTACCATTAAGCCTGTTGAGATAATGGTTTTACCTATACTTAGGAAAAGGTTTTTAAAATTGAAATTTTCGAGATGTTTTTTTAGCAGTATAAGCGTGAGTGTAACGAATACAATAAATCCTATGGAAAATCCTATGGAAAACCACTCAATGCCGTATTTTGGAGCCACATAAATCGTACAAAATCCAATTATTACCATTGAAACTATATATGCGTACATTGGAGTTAATGTGTCTTTTACCGCATAGAACGCTCTTGATGTAATGTGAGACAGACTTTCAAAAGGGATTGAAATAGCGAAGAAGAAAAGGATAAGTGATGTTAATTCCACGGATTTACTATCAAACATTCCCCCACTCAGAATTAATTCGACCAATGGCTTGGATAACAACATAACTCCGGCTGCGGACGGTATAGTGAAAAAAAGAATTCTTTGAATGGTTTTTTGAACCTGTTCCGTATAACTGATTTTATCTCCATTGCTGATTGAACTTGTAAGATACGGGAAAACCGCTGTTGCAAAAGATATTCCAAATAAACTTACAGCGAAGCTTTGTATATTTCGTGCGAAATTAAACGCTGCGACAGCTCCTTCAGTTAATTTCATTCCAATTAAAGTGAAAAGATATAAATTCACCTGCATTGCCAATTGATTGATGGTTCTCGGTATCATTAATTTTATTATTTTTTTGAAACCGGGATGCGTGACTGCCATTTCCGGTTTATATTTGTATTCCGTGAATTTTATATCAATGATTCTTATCAAACAGTGCAAACTTCCTCCGATCAGTACTCCCACGGCCGCTGAATATATTCCAAATTTTTCTTGTAAGAATATGACTCCCAAAATAATTCCAAGATTATATAGAATTGGAGAAAGTGCATAAGAAAAAAAATGTTTATAAGTCATCAAAATATTCCCAAGAGTGTTTGAGATGGCAAAAAGAATAGCCGAGACCAACATTAGTCTGGTCATATTTACTATATCGTTTTGCATTGCCAAAGTGGCTTCAGGAAAGCTGAAATCTATGATTTGGCGCATAAAAATAAATGAAATCGCAGCCAACATTCCAATTGCCAAAACCGCTGTTGTCAGCATTGTGTTAGCTATCTTATGCGCCTCCGCTTTATCCTTTACCAAATATTCCGAGAATATAGGCATAAAGGCGGCTGCCAATGCTCCCGCTATAAAAAGATTAAATAGGCTGTCAGGTATCAGAAAGGACGCATTATATGTATCTGTGGCAGTGCTGGTTCCAAAATGCACAGCAATAATCCTGTCCCTTAATAGCCCCAAGGCATAACTTGCAAATGAAGTTATTACGATTAAAGCGGTTGCTCCTCCTATTTTTATAGGTTTGAAAAATTTCGCGAACATTGTTGATATATTACATCATTTTTGACTCATGCGCTCTTCTATCCTTGCTGATCGGCTTTTTTTATTGTATAATTATATGAATATTTATACCTTAATTCATGATACAGGCAATAAGACAATTATCGATTTTGAACAAAGTATTCAATGTCCGCGGAAGCGAGTGGTCAAACGTGCTGTTTTCTTTAATAATCCGATTTTTTTACCGTACCGCTTTTGTAATAGGTTGGACTGTTCTTGTGGCTTTATTCGTTAGCAGATACGGGATTCTTTCTTTGCCTTATCTTTTTGTTATAAATGCGGTTTTTTCCATGATCGGGAGTTTTTTGTATTCGCTGTTTTTTGAACGTTATAGCAGGCGTGCAATTATGATCGGCACTATTTTTATTGCCGGTATACTTCTTTTTCTCTCGGTTAGATTGGCTGGAATCAATCAAATGTTGTTTTTTGCTCTTCTGATTGTGTCGATTTCCATATTTTTAAATCAGTTAAGGATTATTTTGATTGCTTATGTCGAAGAGATGTTTACTCCGCTCGCAAGTGAAAGAACTTTTCCGATTATTGAAGTTGCCGAGACTCTTGGAGGAATAATCGCGGGCCTTGCTATTACTCTTTTGGCTGATGTTTTTGCGCTTTCCAATTTTATATATTTACTTATCAGTATTCTTTTCTTGATGATTCCTTTTATTATGTTTCATAAAAACGAAACTGAGGAGAAGGGATTTTTGTCCCATGAACATCGTCATCAAGAATCTACAAATATTTTCGGAAAAGTAAGCTGCGCTTTCAAAAATAAAGCATACACTCCATATATCATGGGCCTTATCTGGATTGTTCTTTTACAATGGATGATTTTTAATCTATTGGAATTTCAATATCTTAAAGCTGTTTATCAAAATGTTTCCGGGGTTATTTTTGAGGCCGGAAGTGGTTTTGAGCATGCTTTTGTTCACGACTTGGGACTTTTATTTAGTTTATTTAGTTTTTCAGCATTGGTTATAGAGATATTTTTGGGAAGCAGGCTTATAACTCATCTTGGTGTGGTTGGAGCAATGTTGATACATCCTATCGTCACGTTACTCAGTCTTTTTGGTTTAATTGTCAGATTCGATTTTTTAACTGCTGTTTTGGCGAAGAATAATTTCACAATGACTTCTGTCATTCATACAAACACTTATCACATTTCCTATTACGCGTTAAAAGAAGATTTCAGGGAAGAAATACGCGAATTTCTTGAAGGTATAATCAGGCCAATCGGAGCGATTATCGGTACTGTAATTGTAATTTTATTGGAAAGATTTTTCGTGAACCAAGAATTGGTTTTTTATTTGAATATAGCGATGCTTATTTGCACTTTTATCTTTTTTTATGTCACTTATCGTCAACAAGATAAATATACTCGGGTGGCAATTCATGAATTACTTAATTCTAAAGAAAAACTTGAAAGGATGAATGCGATTGATATTCTAGCTCAAAGAGGTCATAAAGCGGCTTTGGCTCCTTTAAAAAAAGTGTTGCTTGATGAAAATGAGCCCGTGTCTTTGAGGGTTAAAATTTTGAAAGTTTTAGTCGAGTTGAAGAGCCCTGATATTGTCTTGGAAATTATCCAATGCTTGAGTTCCGATAAGCCTGAAATTTACGAAGCAGCTATTGATACTTTAACTTCCTTTAAGTTTTTACAAGATATTTCTCCGGAATATTTATTTATAAAATACAGATTGATTTTAGCTTTGAAGAGACTTTATTCAATTGAGAAGAATAAAGAGATTTTAGCTAAAATAATTTATTTGATGTCGCTCTTGAGCAATGTCTCCACCGTTGAATTTTTGTTTAAAATTTTAAATTCAAAAAACAGCTCGAATAAAGCCGAGGCAATCAGAGCTTTGGGCGGATCTTATGACGAGAAAATCGCTCAGGTACTCGAGACTTATTTGCATTCAAAAAATCCAATTTATCAAATAAACGCCGCGTTGGCTTTAACTAATTTTTGGAAATACAGATTTGAGGCTATGCATTTAATAAATTCTTTTCTTTATTCCGACAAGAAAGAAAAAATTGTTTACGGGTTGTTTGCAATTGGCGAATTGAAATTGAAGAACAAGAAGCAGCTTTGTTTAAAATATTTGCATTCCGATGATATCAATTTGCGTTTACAAAGCTCTCTTGCTCTCGCAAAAATGGGTTTTTACAATTGTATTCCTTCAATACTCGATTTACTATTTTCCGATGACGAAGAATTTGTTCGCAAACTCAAAAGATTGCTTGTGAATGTTGACGTGCGTATTTTTAAAAATATTGATAAGATTGTAAGGCAAATTGTTTCCGGGAAAATTGAAGACCTCGTGACGGAAAATAAAAATCATTCTTTAGCTAATTTTCCTATAAAATCTTTGAATAAATTGAAAAAACTCTATACTCTGATAGATGAATATGAAGAGATTGAATCAATAAATAATTTACTTAAAATTTAACAATTTGAAATATGCCTACCAATTTAAAAATCACAGTCAATGAGGTTGAACCAAACCAAGATTATCAAATAATCAAATTTGATGGGGAATTTGATAAAGCCGGACATAGCGAGATAAAAGAACAGCTTGATAAAATCGTTTTAAATTTCAATTTGAAAGCTTTGATTTTTGATTTCAATAATTTGAAATTTATAAACAGCGAGGGCATAGGTTATTTGATGGAAATTCATACGCATCTCGTACAAAGAGACAGAAAATTGGTTATTATAGGCCCTAATTCTCATGTTAAAGATGTATTCACTACCATTGGCATTGCTGAGATCGTGCCAATTTATAACGAATTGAATGATTTTTTAAATAAATAAGATGAATTTTTTGAGGATCAGTATAGTTAGAAAATTTTTTATCATCTTTATTGTCTTTGGTTTACTTATTGCCGGAGCTTTTTTCTATTTTTACTATACTCCTAACAAAACAGTCCCATTTGAAGCTTTCTTGATTGCCTTGGGCGTATTTTTGATTACTTTTATTTTGTTGTCTTTTTGGATTTTTGTAAGACCTTTCAAAATAGTTTTATCTCAAATGGAAGCTTTGATTGCCGGCAAGCCTTATAAGCAAATTTATACAGGAAGAATCGATGAGATCGGTGTTTTGGCTCACTTTTTTAATCAAGTAACAAAAGGGTTTCGTGAAGTGAGTCATGATATTAAAGATCGTGAGCGCATGATTGATGAATTAACTATTGCTGCGCAGCTACAACACGATATTTTACCTCTAAAATGTCCGAATGTTCCCGGGTTACAGATTATTGCCAAAAATAAACCCGCTACCGAATTGGGCGGAGATATTTTTAATTTTATAACTACATCTAAAGGTAAGACTTATATTTATATCGGGGACGTAACCGGTCATGGTGTTGCCGGTGGCCTGATAATGACTATGGCAACTTCTCTTATAAGCGTTTTTGCTGATATTTATGACTCGGCTTATGATGTTTTGGTGAATGTGAATCATTATTTGAAACGTCACGTTAAGAAAGCCATGTTTTTGACAATGGTTATGCTTTCTTGGGACAGTAAAAATGAAAAGTTGACTTACGTTGGGGCGGGACACGAGCATATTATTGTTTATCGCGCCGATTCCGGAGAATGTGAAGCTATTTTGTCCGGCGGTGTCGCTCTTGGAATGGTCCCTGATAATTCAAAATTAATAAAAGAACAGGAAATTATTTTTAATGATGGTGATTTTGCGCTTTTGTACAGCGACGGTATTACTGAAGCCAGAAATTTATCCGGAGAATTTTACGGACTTGAACGTCTAAAAAATGCTATTGTTGAATATGCTCCGCAATATTCCGCTGAAGGTGTTAATTATCATATTGCACAAGATGTTTCCACTTTTCTTGAAGGTCATGGACAAGATGATGATATGTCACTTATTACAATTAAGCGCGATAAAAATTTGAAGGACGGAGTGGAAGTTAAAGATCAAACTATCACTTGGTAAACATGAGGACATCGGATTTTGATTATCATTTGCCAAAGAGTTTTATTGCTCAAAACCCCGTTTCCCCGAGGGATAGTTCCAAATTATTGGTTTACGATTCAAGCAGCGATCGTATTTATCATAGGAAATTTTCTGATATTGGAGAATTCTTGAAAGCCGGAGATGTTCTTGTATTAAATAGATCCAAAGTCATACCCGCCAGGATTATTTTTGAAATTAACGGTTTTAATAAAGAAATTTTTCTTTTAAAGAAATTATCAAAAGATTCTTATGAAGTTTTGGTGAGACCAGGGAGAAGTTTTAAACAAGGAGCTAAATTTTTTATTGATAAACAATTAAGCGCTGAAGTTAAGAGTGTTTTTGACGATGGAAGAAGAATATTGAAATTCAGCTTAAAGAATCATGGTCACGCTTGCGGCCACGCCAGAGGCGGGCTGGGCGGGATGTTAGATAAAAAGCTGTTTTCTTTGGGGCGAATGCCTCTTCCACCTTATATAACTGATAGTAGTGCTGATTTCGATCGTTATCAAACCGTTTATGCCAAAGAAGAAGGCAGTAAAGCTGCGCCAACCGCAGGTCTTCATTTTACGAAAAGATTATTGAAATCTTTAAAGAAAGAAGGGATCGGAATTGAAGAAGTAATTTTGCATGTCGGACTAGGGACTTTTGCTCCCGTTGTTACGGAAAATGTTGAAAATCATACAATGCATTTTGAAGAATTCGAATTATCTAAAAGTGTTGCAAATCATCTAAATTCTGCCAATAAGCATGGCGGTAGAATTATAGCTGTTGGTACAACTTCAGTGAGGGTTTTGGAAAGTTGTTGTCATCCAAGTGTCGGATTAAAGCCTAAAATTGGAGAGACCAATATATTTATTTATCCTGGCAAATATAAATGGAAAATTGTTGATGCTTTAATAACCAATTTTCATCTGCCAAAAAGCACTTTAATAATGTTGGCGTCTTCTTTTTTGGAAAATAAAGGCATTAAAAATCCCGTGAAAAAATTATTATCTTTATACGAAACAGCTAAAAAAGAGAAATATCGTTTTTATAGTTTTGGAGATGCAATGTTTATCTTTTGAGCGCCTATGGCGCTCTGTTAAAACCAATCCGGCAAAATTTTAGCTTTTTGTATGCCGTTTATCGATTTGATTTTATCCAAATCTTTCAGGTTAAATTTTCCAATATATAGATCCTTAATGTCTCCACCTTTTTCTACAAAATCTTTCACTTCAAAATAACCCTTAAAATATAAATAATCTTTAGTGAAAGCTCCTTTTTTTGAAGTGTCACATATCCCACGTTTTGCTTTCAGGGCTGATCTGAAGGCTTGTTCTTCATTTGCGCCTAATTCTGTTAGTTTTTTATATACATCCTTGAAAGAACTCGTCAATGACTCGTAGATGGCGATTACGTGGAATAAAGCTTTATGATTACCAATGAAATCCTTATGGCATTTTTGTTCCACGTTGTACATTGCCAAGCCTTCTTGCGTTGTCAAATAATTCGCGAATCCCCTGCTGAAAATTTCATATGGTTGCATTTTGCCATTTTCGGCTGTCAGAATATGCGTTTCTATTTCATGAACAATCAATTCGTTTAACCTGTCTTTATGAAATCTTGCATTTGCTTTTATGAATAATCTGTTATTTTTTCCTGCAACGCAGTTTGAAACCAGGTCTTCTTTTATTTTAACTTTCCATTCGAATAAACCATATTTTTCAAAGATTTTCTCAAATTCTTCTTTTGCTTCTTCATCTGTTAATGTGTCTTCTTCCGGTCCGTTTTTGAGATTGACTCCCTTCAAATAATTTTTACAAGTTACAATGTCTTCTTCTGTTGGTCTACTGTAGAGGTCGATAGAATGCTGAGTGAACTGTTCTTCATCGATTGATTCCAGCAAATTTATTTTCTTAATTATCTCAAACTTTTTTTCTTCAAAAAGTTTGCCAAGTATAGAATCATCAGTCTCGATCTTATCTAACTCTTCTATCAACTCCAAAGTGTCAAATTTCAGTGTAGGATATTCAAATTCCGGATTTAATGTTGGATTTTTTAAAAATTTATTTTTTTCACCCTCAAGATTGATCGGTCTCAAGTGATATAAGAGTTTTATTTTATTGTCGATTTGAGTCAATTTTTGATCCGCTTCGTAAAAATTTATTTTTTTCGTTTTAGTTTTTAATTGAAATTTTTCTATGTTTAAAGAAGGTTTTTCTTTTGTTGATTCTTTTTTTGCCGCTTCTTTGTCCGTTGTATCAATTAAGAATTCTTTTAAATCCCTTGTTCCAAGGATCATTTTATATTCTTCATTTTTAATTTTTTCCAATTCTACTACTGTATGGATTCTCTTATTTTTAAGAGAAAATTTTAATTTCAATGTGGATTTTTCGTCATCATAATCATCTACGTTTTCAATTAGACCATTTTTAACAGCCGTATCTTCATCGAGAATGCTGTTTTTTTTACTTGTATCAATTTTTGCGTTAATTCTAATTGTTCCATGTTTTTGAATTATTTCTATGTTTTCCATAGTTCCTATCACCGGTTTTCCGGAGAGTTGTTCGATTTCTTTTTCCACTATGTTTCCAAACATATCTTTTGCAATACGCACACCTTTTGCAGGCGTTGTAACTTTTACCCCTTCTATGCGTTGTAATCTTTTTCTTAATGGTGCGAGATTTGCAATTTGTACGCCGAGCCCTGCGCGAGCATTTATTTCCAACAAAACAGGCCCTGAATTTTTATCCAAACAGATGTCTATCGCCATGTACCCCAAGTTTGTGATCAATTGAACAGTTGAAGCGATGTTCAAAATCTTATCCCAGAAAGGTATTTTTAAACCTTTTATTTGTCCGAGACCGTCAGGTAATTCATCTATGATACGATTTTTATAAGAAATATGAGTGGTTTGTCCTTTTGCTATATCTATTCCCACGCCTACGGCTCCCATGTGAAGATTGGCTTTGCCTTTAGATTCTCTTGTAGGCAAACGCAGCATTGCCATAACCGGAATCAAATTATGCACCACCACGCGAATGTCCGGCAGCCCTTCGTATGAATATTTACCGATTCTTTCATCAGCAATAATGTATTGTTCAAAAAAAGCATAATCGCTTACATTTGATATTGAATAACGTCCATCCAAAATATCTCTTATATTGTCTTTCAGCTCTTCTTTAGTCAGTTTATTCCCTCCGGCAGTAAAATAATAACCATCTTTCGTATCTGTAACCGGAATTATACCTTCTCCGCCATATCCAGTGTTTGGCTTAAGAGCAAATGAATGCGGCAGCGTATTAAAATCAAATTTATCCAAGTCATTTATATCTTTGATGATTCCGTATAATTTTGGGACAGGGATACCTCTGGCGGATAAGAATTGTTTGGTTTTAATTTTGTCATCGGCTAATTTGACTGCTTTTTTAGGGTTGTAAGGTTTTATATAAAGAAGATTCCTGGCATTGATGCCAAGGATGCCTTTGTCACTAAAAATTGTTGAGATACTTGAGAAAAAAGACATTATGGAATTTTTAGGGAATTAACGGTCCGCCTGCGGCTGATTTTATTCTTCGATATGTCTTAAAATTTCGCGGAAACGAATACGTTCTAAAACTCTTAATCCGCTCCATCGTCCAAGAAAAATATCAATTATAAGTAATAAAAATATTATTTCCGGATATGTGAGCATCATCGTTTTTACAAATTCAAATTTGAAAGAAACAATTCCCAAATCTATTTCACCACCCGCAATAAAATACGCTATGACAGCAACCAGTAAAGTTTCTCCCATGATTACTGTCGCAGAAGAAAAGTCGCTTTCGGTTTTTGCGCTTATGAATTTTTCCACCAAAGTGCTTAAAATCAACATTGGGAAAATTGCAATCGATAAGAATTGAGCGTTAAAAAGCCCAAGATAAATTCCGGAAATTAAGATTAATAATAACGTGAATGCCACTACCGTTAACATGATTGCCATTTTTGGAATGAATAACATTCTGCCGCGTTTTAACAGAGGTTTAGCCAAGACTCCGACTCCAATGGCCGCCAGTAATGTTAATAATCCGGCATGTATACCAATAATCAAAAATGAAAGAGTAATAATTGTTGGCGTGTATATGCCGAAAGTAGTGATTCCGACAACTTGTCGCATAAAAGCTACAACCGTTGCAATAACCGGCAAAAGTAACAAGAGAGCGATTGTGTTATCCGGAATTCCTTTATTTACCAATACGTTGACGAAATAGCTCATGAAATTCCATGGGCGCAATTTTCCGCTTTTTGCATCCACAATTTCATATGCATTTCCTCTTTCTTTTAACGCATCTATAAATTCATCTTCCGTTGAACTTTCTATTAATGCGTCTATTGCTCCTTCCTTCGCCACAATCATCATCTTTGGGTTTATCAGCCCGAATTGTCGCTCAATACGGCTAAGGTTGCTACTTATTGAATTTTCCAATACTACAATAGTTTTTTGTCTAAAATCACTGATGATTTTTCCTGCATTGTTTTGAATAAACCTTGATATGGCATTAAGACCTGCATTTTCTTTTGTCCATACAACTATCTGTTTTGCTTTTTGAAGATCTTCAGCTGTTTCTGTTAATTTTTTCGTAAGAATTTCTTCAGAAATGAACTCTGTGCTGCTTCCATAACTTTCAATAGTTTTTAAATAAACCCCTTTCTTTTCGGAATAATCCTTTATTATTTCTATACTGTCCTTATTCTCACTTTGATCAGTTACTAAAATTATTAATTTTCGATAAGCAAATACTTCCATAGTGGTTTGAGAAGTACTTGATCCGTCATTTAATGTCAGTGTTACAGTGTAATATCCCGGGGTTTTGTATGTGTGCAGCACTTCGATTCCTTCATTGCGATTGCCATCGCCAAAATCCCATCCATAATGCGCATTTTTATTATTTTCCGGAACAAAAGATTGGGAAGCGTCAAATATCGTGCTTTTTTTGATTTCAACTGCGTTCGGGGTATTTATTACCGATTTAAGGTAAGTTGGATTCTCATCATTATTTTGTGCAAAAACAGTCCAGGTAAGTATTTCTGTAATAAAGATCGCTACAAAGATAATTCCCAATATTTTTTTAAACATAATTTTTTTACTAGATTTTGGGAGAATGTTATCAGATTCCAGGATTTTTATCGACTTGACTTGTTTGCAATTTGTGATGCCGGCAATTGATAAACTTTATGTTTTAGGATAGAATATATGGATATTTTAAACAAAAATGAAAACAAAACATCTAATCAGTGTCGCTATCGGGCTTTTTCTGTTTCCGGCAGTTGCTTTCGCGCAAGTCTCGGTTTCCGATTCTTTAATTTATCCTAAAGATCAGGTTGTTCGTTATGTTGACGAAAGCGCTAACTTGACTGTGAAACTTTTGGATAATTTAAAAAATCCGATTAGCAACCATAAGGTTAAATTAATTTCCAGTTCTCCTACGGATCAAATTAAACTAGCTAAAAATTTCGATTTGTCCGATGGTAACGGAGAAGTGTTTTTCCAGATCAATTCCAGTAATTCCGGTGTTGTTACTTATAGCGTTTACGATGCCACGTCCGATGTGATTTTGGATGCCAGGGCCAAGATTGTTTATTTCAATTCCAGTAATGAAATTTTTCAAAATACTCCTCTTGTGAAGTCAGCTTCTTATACTCCGGCTTATGGAAATTCAGCCGGACCTGTTGATGGTTTTGAATTTGAAGATGTGCCTGCGGATATTGTTGCGAATCAAAGTGTTACCTTAAAAATTACCGCATACGACAATAATAAACAGCCGGTTACCAATTACACAGGTAAAGTGCGTTTTTCTATAGATGGTTCCAATTCGACTTTTGTGAATGTTCCGGATGATTACACTTTTACTTTGCAAGATCAGGGAAGTCATACGTTTAGTTTGGCTTTTTTATTTAAACAAGCGGGTTCTTATAATTTGAAAGTTACCGATTTGGATAATTTTGCTGTTTTTGGGACTAAAACTGTGACAGTTAAAGGCGGTGATAATTCAAATACACAATCCGGCATTGTTATTTCAAATCCCGTTTCCGGGACTTACAGTTCAAATGTGCAGGTTATAAGCGGTACCGCGTCAGCCGGAGCCAAGTTGAAAATTTTTGATAATGATAAGGAAATCGCTTCCATGATTGCTGATGCTTCAGGTAAATATTCTTTTACTACCGGGATGTTGATTGATGGTTCACATAAAATATATGTTGCCAGTGTTAATGATATCGGGACGATAGTCGCCACGAGTCCTATTGTTGATGTGAATATTGATACTCAGGCCGCAGCTGTTTCTCAAGTTGTTATTGAGCCGGAGGGTGCTGTTGATCCGGGGACTGTTATCAAGGTTAAATTATATGCTGAGGAAAATTTATCCAAAGCGCAGGTTGTTGTCTCCGGTAATGTTTACAATTTAACTAAAAATGCTCAAGGTTATTATGAAACTTCTTTTTCCTCACCAATTGAATTTGGTGAATATAAATTGAATTTTACGCTTACCGATGATTTGGGAAATGAATCTAAATTTACAGCGGAAAAAATTATAAAAGTCGGAACTTTGGATTTTACTGCAAAATCCAAGCCTGGAAAAGTCACAGGCCTTATCGCTACGCCGGCTAATGGTCGCGTTACCTTAAACTGGATTGCTTTATCCTCATCACTCAATTCAATTAAAAATTATCGAGTTTATTACGGTTTGTCTCCAAATCAATTAACTAATGCTGTTGATACTTTTACCGCTGCCACAACTTGGTATGTGCCCAAGCTTCTAAATGGTACCGAATATTATTTTGCTGTAGCTGCGATTGATTCAAAAGATAATGTCAGTGAGGGATTTGAAAAAATTGTATCTTCAGTGCCGTTTGCCGGCGCAGCTGATGTTGTGGATGTTCAACCACCCGATGTAAAAAATGGCACACAGGGTGCAGATGCCCTCAATGATATGAAGAAAGACACAAGTGAAACCGGCCCTGAAATATTATGGTTGGTTTTATTGTCAGCGCTTGGAGGTATTTTTTATTCCATTAGAGCGAAGAAAAGAAATTTTGTTTAACAAAATTTCTTGTGCTAGAATCTTTTTCGTATGGATAAAATTATCATCATTGATTATTTAGCGAATTTCATTGTTATCTTCAAAAATATACTTGTATACGCTCTAATTGCGCGCATTCTTGTTTCATGGTTTGTGATGAATGAAACGGGCCCGCGCAACCGTATTGTGCAATTTTTATATGATGTCACCGATCCTGTTCTTAATTTGGCTAGGCGACTCCCCCACCGGATTTCCATGATTGATCTCTCGCCAATGATTGCCATACTCGGCGTTGATTTATTAGGATATTTGATTGTTACTTTGTTATTTAAATTGGTTTAAATGATTAAAATTTACGACACTCTGAGGGCGAAAAAAGTTAAATTTGAACCTCTACAGGAAGGCCAAATTAAAATGTACGTTTGCGGACCAACTGTTTATGATAGTGCGCATCTCGGACATGGCAGAAGCGCTGTTTCTTTTGATGTAATTCGCAGATATCTTATTTATAAGGGATATGAGGTTAAATATGTTTCCAATTACACTGATATTGATGACAAGATGATTAAAAGAGCTCATGAAAAAGGCATTACTGTGCCTGAGTTGAGTAGTATGGTTATTCCCATATATGAAAAAGATTATGGCGCATTGGGAGTCATGACTCCGGACGTGCAACCAAGAGCTACCGAATATATTCCCGAGATGATTGAATTGATTAAAAAGCTGGAAAAGATTGGTTTTACTTATGTTTTGGATGATGGTGTTTATTATGACGTCAGTAAATTTCCGGAATACTGCAAATTATCGAAACAAAATTTGGAAGATTTGAAAATGGGTGCGAGAGTTGAAGTTAAAGATGATAAAAAAAATCCTTATGATTTTGTGTTGTGGAAATTCAAGAAAGAAGGAGAACCTTTTTGGCAAAGTCCGTGGGGCGATGGCCGTCCGGGTTGGCATATTGAATGCAGCGCCATGAGCTTTAAACATCTTGGTGAGGCTTTTGATATTCATGGCGGAGGGTTGGATTTGGCATTTCCTCATCATGAATGTGAGATTGCGCAGTCCGAGCCTGTTTTTGGGCCTGGATCATTTGCCAAATATTGGCTGCATAACGGTTTTATAAATGTGGATAATGAAAAAATGAGCAAAAGTCTTGGGAATTTTTTTACTTTAAAAGAGATTTTTGAAAAATATGATCCGCAAGTTGTGAGGTTTATGTTTTTGCAGACGCATTACAGAAATCCGGTGAATTTTTCGCATGTTTTGCTGGATCAGGCGAAGGCGGGGTTAGAGAGAATACATAATTTTGTCAGAAGATTGGAGCAACAATATATGAATGACAAAATTGTTGATGCAAAATCCGAAAAGCTTTCGTCTCGGTATGAAAAATTTGTTTCCAAATTTGAATCTGCCATGGATGATGATTTTAATACATCTTCTGCTCTTGATGCTCTATTTTCTTATATTTTTGGATTAAATATGCATTTCTTGACTGAAAAATATAGCAATGATGATGCTAATTTTGCTTACGATTCCCTAATGAAGATTGATTCTGTCCTTGGTGTAATATTTCCAAAAGAGGAAGTTTCCGGTGTCGATGCTGGAATTCAATCATTAATTAATGAGCGCGAAAAAGCACGCAAGAATAAAGATTTTGCTACATCCGATAAAATTCGTGATGAATTACTAAAAAAAGGGATTGTGCTGGACGATACTCCGGATCGAACTATCTGGAAGAAGCTTTAGGAATTTATCATCTTTGAAATTAAATCTTTGTAGACTATTGACCTGTGTCCAATTTTAAAAATTTTTACAATATCTCCTTCAATTCTGAAAATAACTCTGTAGTCCCCAACTCTAAGCCGCCTGTGTCCTTTTAATGATTTCCGTAGCGGTTTTCCAAATATTTCCGGGAATGTGGTTAGTTTTTTTTCAATGTCTCTTTGAATTTGCCACCTCATTTTTTTAGGCAGTTTTGGAATTTCTTTCCTTACCACCCTTTCTTCGTATTTTAGTTCAAAAGTCATGACCAGGCTTCTTTATGAGAAATAAATTTTGCATCTTTAGTATCCCTTTCTTCGGCTAATTTAGCCCATATTTCGTCTTCATCTATTTCTATGGCGGCTTTAATCAACTCAATGGCTTTTGTTGCCATTGGTACATTGTCTCTATCAGCAAGTTCCTCTAATACTATTTCTATGTCCTTAGGGAGACTGATGTTGATTCGTTTTTTTGATGTAGCCATGAATTGCATAATTATTTCTCAATTATAGTGTATCAAAAGTGTATCACCATTGCAAGGGAAACTAACATATATGCCGATCTGTTATAGCACACAAAGTTAAAATTTTTTTAAAATCTTTTTAGAAAAGTTTGTAGATTTTTTCTATATCACCGGCGCCCATTGTCACGATGATATCGAATTTTTCGTGATTCTTTTTGATGTATTGAGCGGTTTTTTTTAAGTTTGTGCCGTTTTGAGCGTGAGTTTGATGTTTTTTTATTTCTTTTATTAAATCATCCACGGACACGGATTTTACATCTTTTTCCGTATCCCTGACTCTGTAAATATTTGGAATTACCACCATGTCCACATTATTAAAAGCATAGCCGAATTCTTTAAGCAACAGCCTTGTTCTGCTGTATTGATGCGGCTGAAAGACACACAGTATTTTGGCGTCGGGATATTTTTCGCGGATTGCAGCCAATGTTACTCTGATCTCGGTCGGATGATGGCCGTAGTCGTCTATGAATTTAACTTTTCCAAGTTTTTTTGTTTTGTATTGCATGCGACGCCAACTGCCTTTGTAAGTCCTAATGGCTTTTTGAATGATTGCCGGGGATATTTTGAGTAATAATGCTGCGATGGCTGCGTTTGCAGCATTTTTGATGTTAAATTCTCCGTGAACTCCAGGGAAAAGTTTTATTTTAGAGCCGTTTTTATAAATAAGTTCGTTTTTCACCAAATGAAAATCTGTATTTTTTGAATGTTGACTCCAAGTTATGATTTTGGCTTTAGCGCCTTTTAAAACCGGTTTTACGTTTTTGTCATCATCGTTGACAATAATGTAGCCATTCTTAGGCACTTTGATCGCCAATTCATTAAACGCTTTTTGATAATCTTTTAGATTTTTGTAATAGTCCAAATGTTCGGTTTCAATATTCGTAATAATCAAAATATTCGGATGAAAATTCAAAAAAGACCTTTTATATTCGCAAGCTTCTATAATCAAATAATTGCTCTCCCCCACTCTGTAATTTTTATTTTTGAATTCTTTCAGCTTGGTGCCGATAACAACCGTAGGATTAAGATGGCCTTTGATAGCCGTTAGCGCGGTCATTGCGGTTGTCGTGGATTTACCGTGAGTGCCGGTGATTGCGATTGTGTAATATTTTTTGGTAAGTTCTCCCAATGCTTGCGGATATGAAAGACATGGAATCTTTAGTTGTTGAGCTTTTTGCAGTTCAGGATTGTTTGCGGGAATGGCAGGAGAATAAACCACTAATTCATGTTTTTTTGTTATGTTTGATTGGTCGTGATTGCCGTAGATTTTTATTCCTTCCAATTTTAAACTCTTGGTGATTTCCGAGGCGCAATTATCCGAACCGGTTATTTTTTTACCTTTCTCATGTAAAATTTGAGCCAAGCTGGAAGTCCCGATGCCGCCAATTCCAATAAAATGAATATATTTTTTATCTAAAATCGACATATTTTTATCTTTTTGTGGTTTTTATTCTATGCTAAAGTCTTGATGTTTAAAAGATCTTTATGTCGTCACGTTTTTCTTATACATCAAGTTTTACCAAGGTTATTATTATTGTTGAATTTTTGCTGGTGAGCTATTTGCTCTATTCTTTGACGAAAAATGTTTACAATAGTTATAAAGTTGATAAATATATTGAAACTTTTGAGCAGGAAAATGCTTTGATTGAAAGTGAAAATCGTAAAAAAAGTGAAGATTATCTTTATTTTACTTCTCAAGAATATATAGACAAAATTGCAAAACAGAATTTGGGGTTGGTGAATCAAGGTGAGGAAGTGATAGTACTGGCTTCCGATGTTGGCGGCGGCGGTGATGCCGATGAACAAGAGGACGTTGGTGCTCTTTCTCAAAAAGCGAGGATGTCAAATCCTGAACAATGGTGGGAATTTTTCTTTGGGGGATAAGGTGTCCCGCCAGGGCGGGACGGTTTTTTAAATAGGCCCGACCGAAGGTCGGGCTGTTGACTTTCCTTATCTTTTAAAGTATTTTTTTTTGCGTGTTTACGGTTTACGACGCGGGGTAGAGCAGAGGCAGCTCGTCGGGCTCATAACCCGGAGGTCGGCGGTTCGAATCCGTCCCCCGCAACCACAGAAATTTGCTTCGCAAATTTCATGCCGTCCCCGAGCGTAGCGAGGACCAAGGACGGCTATCAAATAAACTGTCCCGCCCTGGCGGGACACCTTATCCACTCCCCCCCAGGCAGGGTAGCTCAGTTGGTGAGAGCGTAGGATTCATAACCCTAAGGTCGAGAGTTCGATTCTCTCCCCTGCCACCACCACCCCGCCTTGGCGGGGCTTTTTTTCAAAATATAAAAAAGTAAGAAATTTTTACATTTTTAGTAATTCATGGTTGACATTTTCTCGTTTTGTGGTACCTTAAAAGCTATTTTTGGAGATTTTTGTGTCTTTAAAGATAGCGTTCCTTAACTTTTAGGCTAAAATTCAGTTACAAGCCAACTTTCTTCTCTTTAAAGCGTGGGTTATTTCACCCTTATATTTGTGCGTATTTTTATGCGTGGATTTCAGGCGTAGGAATGCCCCGAAAGGGAAGAAATATTGGCTTGCTAACTATTGCAATTATTCCTTTTATTTGTATTTTTGTGAATTTGCGCCAAGTTTTCGGCGGTCTGCTTGTGTTAATTAACAATTTTAATTGGCACGATCAGGCTGCCGGAAATCGGTTGGTGCCGGCAATCTGTGCTTATCCTTAAATTCGTCTGGTTCTGCGCAGACAGGCGAGTTAAAGGAAAAATGGAAAGACCAACCATGTAACCGAGTCACGGAGGTGTGCTATGAAGACGGTCAGGTTCGAGTGCGGATTCTGGTGTTTGGTGTTGGTGCTGGCGCTCACGATGGTCGTGGGTGCCTCTTCGTGCGCGACGCAGGGGTTCTCTCTGCAGCAGTCCGAAGCGACCTTCAAGGTCGCCCAGGACGAGGCGGCTGCGAAGAAGGTCGAGGCCGATGAGGCCAAGAGGGCTGCGGAAGCGGCCGAGGCTGCCAAGGTTGCGGCGGGAAAGGCCCACGCGGGCGTGCTCATGGCGGACGCGACCGAGAGGACGAAGCTCGCGGAGGCCATGGTCCGGGAGGCCGAGATGCAAAAGGCGAAAGCCTGTGATCTCAACCCGGAGATGTGCGGGAGGACGAAGCCGTCGGAGAAGTTCGTGGACTTTAAACTCAACGAATTCTCCCGCGCAGGCGCCGCGAAGTTGAGCGACTACCCTCCGGGGTGGATGCTCCACTTCGCGGACGGCAAGTTCGTCCTCAAGGGCCCGGATCTCTTCGTCCCCGTCGTGGTGCTGGTGAAGCCGACCCCTTTCAAACCGGGGACGTGCTACCGCTTCACGACGGTAAATGTGGCGGAGATCGCTTGCCCAGGTTCCAGCGAGGTCAGGTAGATTCAGACTACAAGAAAGGAGGTGCAATAGCATGGCGAGTCATGGCCGCGGTGAGGATTTATTTCTTACCGCGGCTTTGACGTGGAAAAAGTATTGAATAAAAAAATTGTTTAATATAAAATATAATTGATCTCGATTCCGTCGCGAATTTTAAAAAGCCCCGCCTTGGCGGGGCTTTTTTGTGCAGAATATTGGTGGAACCACCGGGAGTCGAACCCGGAACGACGAATCTCGATTCCGTCGTGGATGCCACATCCTGGTCTCACAGTGATTCTGCATATCTGCAATAGCAAACAAAGTTAAAATTTTATTAAATTTTTTTTGAATCGAGTTGCGAGGATCTGAGATTTATGCTGAATTAAGTTTTCGGGTCAACCCGAACCTGTAATGTTTGTTGCTTATGCAAAATTCAATTCCCGGGAATGGGACGAGAGTGATGGTGGACAATCTGACGCCTCCTTCCTAGGGAGGAACTTGATCTGTAAACTTGTCGTGACGTCCACGCCAGAGGCGGGCAGGCACGACGGTTCGTATAAGCAACAAGTTAAATGAAATATGCTTTTCCTTTCTCGGCTAACGCTTTTACTTTCCTAAAATAGACAAATTGAATTTTTTCTTTATTTTTAGAGGGGAAAAAGATATTGTGTTTTCTCCGCTTCGCTCCGAAAACGATTTATTAATATAATTTACTACTTAATCCTAACCAAAACATTATGGACAATGAAACCTACACGAAACTTATAGAGCTCCTCGATCAACATAAAGCACAATACAGGTTGATTGACCACGAACCAGAAGGTAGAACTGAAATTGTTAGTCCAATGCGTGGCAACAAAGTTTCACAAGCAGCGAAATGCATCGTTATTATGGTAAAAATCGGTAAAAAAGTTACAAAATATGTCTTAGCTGTCGTCGCAGGTGATGCAAAAGTAAATCTAAACGCAATAAAAGCACTATTCCAAGGTACATATATTTCTTTCGCAACACCGGAAATCGCCGAAAAATTAGCAGGAAGTGTTTCTGGCACGATTCTGCCGTTTTCATTCAACCCTGAACTTGAGCTGATTGTTGATCCAGAATTATTAAAAAACGAAGAGCTCTTTTTTAACGCAGCTCGACTCGATCGCTCTATGGCCCTGAGGACAAGCGACTACACAGAATTAGCCAAACCAAGACTTGAGCAAATAGCACAATATTCTTAATTTTATAATATACTTTATGTCATCACCTGATTCTTTAGGCGTCCCAAGCAGAGATGAAGCAGAAGAACTCGAAAGGAGAAGGACAGCATGGGAAGCCATGAACGACGAAGAAAGACAAACGTACAATGAAAAAATTGACCAAGAAACTGTTGCGCGTAATGCACAAAGAGAGGCAGAGGACGAAAGGAAAAACACCACACACCGTGAAAAATATATCGGTAAAAAAGCAATGGCTTTGACCGATATTTCGGTACAACATGGAGTCGAGGTTATCGTTGTCGCAAAAAGAGGAGAAATTCTCGATATCATTGACGCCGATTACAATAGACACATTTCAAATGATGTAAAAATCAGAACGGCAGACGACAAAGAGGAATGGGTAGATTCAATGTCTCTTAGAGTTCAGGAATAAGGAGTTTTGGCTCGCAAAATTCACCCCTTTAATTCCCCTCTTTTGCTCGCCAAAACAAGAAATTCAATTTATCCCTTATTTTAGGAAAGCAGATTTCTTTCAGAAAACGAAAGGAAAAGCATACATCATATAACACTGCATAGCCGGTTCGGGCTTTTTACAAAAGCCCTCTCCCA